>JBELLO010000018.1:0-22203 GCA_042096495.1 Candidatus Arcticimaribacter sp. | reverse complement strand
CTGGATCGGTGGGCTTTTCGTTAGAGAGTTCTTTGATGTGATCCGTGTAATTACGACCGATGCAAATAATCTTCATTAACTCCCACTATTAAGTTTGCGCAATCGATGTGCGGTTAATACTTTTTTAGTGTACAACGGAAAATCAGCATTGAGTAACCAACCAAAATAACCCGGCTCGTTCTCTAACACTTCATCAACTGTTTTCCCTTTGTGCTTCCCAAAAGAAAAAGTGGGTTGGTCGTCTTTGTTATACACAATAAACCCAGCAACATCAACTGTGCGCTTATACGAAGAAAACTCACTTAAAAAAGCGGTATTATTTTCTAATTCTTCATAGCGATCTAATTGGGCCAATAAGACGTCGCAAGTAGCTTCTGTATCTGCCATAGCAGAGTGCGCATTGATCAATTCTTTATCGCAATAAAATTGCAGGGCTGCGCCCAAAGTTCTTTTTTCCATTTTATGAAAAATGGTTTGCACGTCAATCGTTTTATGGCGCGTAAGATCAAAATCAACTTCGGCACGCATAAATTCTTCTGCTAATAGCGGAATATCAAAACGATCAGAATTAAATCCAGCTAGATCACAGTCTTTGATATAGTTGTAAATCTCTGTCGCCAATTGTTTGAATAAAGGAGCATCTGCAACTTTATCATCTGTAATCCCATGCACATCAGAAGCGCCTTTAGGAATCGGCATTCCTGGGTTGACTAACCAGGTTTTTCCTTCGCGGTTTCCATTGGGTAATAATTTCAAAATAGCGATTTCAACAATACGGTCTGAAACAACATTAACCCCTGTCGTTTCGAGATCAAAAAAGCAAAGTGGTCGGTGTAGTTCAAGTCCCATAAATCTATTTTAAAAAGTTATTGTTGTATCCCAGTTTTCTAGGTAATCTGCTACTGCTTTAGCAAATTGTCCTCCCATCGCACCATTTACAACGCGGTGGTCATAACTGTGAGAAAGGATCATTTTTTTTCTTATCCCTACAAAGTCTCCGTTTGGTGTTTCAATTACAGCAGGCATTTTTCTAATCACCCCCAGGGCTAAAATCCCCAATTGTGGTTGATTAATGATAGGAGTCCCAGTGATAGATCCAAAATTCCCAATGTTTGTTACTGTATAAGTCCCCCCTTGTACCTCATCAGGCAAGAGTTGATTTACACGAGCGCGATTAGATAAATCATTGACTGCTTTTGCTAAACCTACAAGATTAAGGTGATCTGCGTTCTTGATCACAGGAACAATTAAGTTTCCATCGCCTAAGGCAGTGGCCATTCCTATATTAATGTTCTTCTTTTGAATGATATGATCTCCTTCAAGCGAGCTATTTAAAAGTGGAAACTGCTTTAAGGCGTGAATTATTGCTGAAATAAAGATGGGCGTAAAAGTCAACTTCTCTCCCTCTCTGGCTTGAAATTGATTCTTTACTTTTTCTCTCCAGTCCCACAGTCCTGTGACATCTGCCTCAACAAAAGATTGTACATGAACAGAAGTGTTTTTACTCTCTGTCATATGGTGAGAAATCAATTTTGCCATTCGGCTCATTTCAATTACTTGATCTTCTCCACTGGCGACAGGATTGCTTTTGATTTGTTCTTCAATCGAAGGCGAAGCAACTTCGGCTTTAGCCTTAGCAATTGGAGCTTGAGGAGCTGCTGTTCTCTTCTCTAAATGTGCCAAAAGATCTTTCTTTGTCAAGCGATTGTTCTCTCCAGTCCCGGGAATACGATCTAATTCTGCCAAAGAAATCCCTTCTGTTTTAGCAATATTTTTAACTAAGGGAGAATAAAAACGCGCAGTAGAACCAGCGCTTTCATTTTGAGGACTTACTGCCTCAACTGCTTTTTGGACAGGCGCTTCAACAATCTCGATGACTTCGTTAGGAAGTTCGGCTGGCTTCTCTTCTACAAGAGTTTCTTCTTCTATTGCAATTTCTGGCGCTGTGTCAGTCTCTTCTATTTCTTGCTCTGTTTCGATCACTGCAATCACATCCCCTACTTGGATCACTTGATTGAGCTCGAATCTTTTTTCGAGTAAAACCCCTTCAACATCAGATGGAACATCAGAATCAACTTTATCGGTAGAGACTTCAACAATAGAATCGTCAATTTCAATGGTTTCGCCCACTTCTTTTAACCATGCGGTTAAGGTAGCTTCGGTAACACTTTCTCCCATTGAAGGAAGCTTTAACATGAATTTTCCCATGTGCAATTTTTTTTATTTGGGTACTGCAAAGGTACCAAATTTATAAGAGAATTAGCGGTCTAATTAAAGGGAGTCTGCATAGGGCACGCGTTTTAAAATACTTCGCCCTAAGGTAACCTCATCAGTATACTCTAGCTCGTCTCCTACTGGAATTCCACGGGCAATCGTCGAGACGGTTACGGGATAATCTTGTAGTTGCTTATTGATATAAAAAATGGTGGTATCCCCTTCCATCGTAGCCGATAGCGCAAAAATAACTTCTTTAATCTCTCCTGCTTTGACTTTTTCGACTAAGGAGTTAATGGTTAAATCCTGTGGACCGATCCCATCAATGGGAGAAATAATCCCATTAAGCACATGATACTTTCCTTGATATTGGCCCGTGTTTTCAATGGCCATAACATCTCTAATATCTTCTACCACACACAATTGAGCGCTGTCTCGCTTTACACTAGAACAAATTTCACACAATGGTACATCTGATAAATTGTGACATTGCTCACAAAAAATCACCTGTGTTCTAAAGGCATCTAATGCTTTTGTCATGGCAAGGGTTTGCTCTTTGGGCTGCTTGAGTAAATGCAAGACCATACGCAAGGCGGTGCGCTTGCCTATGCCCGGTAATTGCGCCATTTCGTCAACAGCTTGCGCTAATAATTTAGAGGAAAAATCCATGGGTTAAAGTTACAAAAATCTCGTTTGTTTTTTCTTTCCTAACTTTAGCAAATATATGATTACACCTAGTTTTATTCTCGCCCTGATTCTTGGCTATTTTGCCGTGCTAGTTGGCATTTCTTATGTCACTGGAAAAGGAGATTCCAATGTTGATTTTTTTACTGCAAACCGCAACTCTCCCTGGCATGTTGTCGCCTTTGGGATGGTAGGTGCTTCGCTCTCTGGGGTCACCTTTATTTCTGTCCCAGGATGGATAGAAGCCTCGCAGTTTAATTATTTACAGGTGGTACTGGGTTATGGTTTTGGCTACTTTGTAGTAGCCTATGTATTGCTACCGGTATACTACCGCAATAATGTTACTTCGATTTATGAATATTTAAATCAGCGTTTTGGGCAAAACAGCCATCAAGCCGGTGCACTTTTCTTTTTTATCTCTCGTGTTTTAGGCGCTGCCTTTAGGTTATTTCTCGTCGCTATTGTGATGCAGCAATTTATCTTCGATGCATGGAATGTTCCTTTTGAAGCAACGGTAATTCTCTCGATTCTTTTAATATGGGTTTACACCCAAAAAGGAGGCATTAAAACCATTTTATGGACGGATACGCTTCAAACCGCTTTGATGATTTTAGCTGTTTTTTTATCGATTAGCTATATCAATCAAGCCCTGGGCTGGTCCTTTTTTGACTTCCTTCAATCTGAAGCATTTAGCCAATACAACGGTGTTTTTGTGACAGACTCTTTTTTGAAAAGAAGTCATTTTCTAAAGTCATTTATTGGCGGAGCATTTATCACCATTTGTATGACAGGGCTGGACCAAGATATGATGCAGAAAAACTTGAGCTGTAAAAATCTTGCAGATGCACAAAAGAACATGGTGGTCTTTAGCATCGTCCTGGTGATTGTGACTACTTTATTTATGCTCTTAGGTGCCTTGTTATTTATCTATGCAAAAAAAGAAGGCATTAGCATACCTCTTATGGATGGACAACCAAAATCTGATTTACTCTTTCCAGAAATCGCCCTAAATGGGAATTTAGGCATCGGGGTTGCTATTACCTTTATCTTAGGGCTAATTGCTGCTGCTTACAGTAGTGCAGATAGTGCGCTAACTTCTCTAACAACTTCTTTTTGTGTCGACTTTTTACGCCTTGAACAAAAAGCAGAAGCGCAACAAAAAAAGACCCGAAAGCAAGTCCATATCGGAATGAGTGTTTTACTAATTCTTGTAGTAATCGCCTTTAAATATATATTGGATAGAAATGTAATTGACGGATTACTTACCGTTGCAGGCTATACCTATGGTCCATTATTAGGCCTGTTTTCCTTTGGTATTTTTACCACCTATCAAATCAAAGATCGATGGGTCTGGCCGGTGGTCTTTAGTGCTGTAATCCTGACCAGCTTGTTAGGAAGCATAGACGCAGCGAGCCTGGGGGGATATCAAATTGGCTATGAATTACTGCCCCTCAATGGTCTATTTACCTTTATTGGGTTAATACTGATTCGTCGAAAGTAGCACTAAGGTGCAAGCGCGTTCCACCAAAATACCTTCTGCGGCTAAACGCTTTTCAAAAACAGGGTTTTCTGTTCCAGGGTTGAATAAAACTCTTCTGGGTTTTAATCCACAGACATAATCGATATAATGCTCTTGACGCGCGGGACCAACATACAAAGTAACTGTATCAATAGCCGACCAGTTTTCTTTTTTTGTGTGAATTGTTTCTCCGTGAACTTCTCCAGCTTTTATCCCTAGGGCAATTACTGTATGATCTTTTGCCTTTAAACGCTCAATGGCTTGGTAAGCATAGCGCTCTGGGTTAGTCGAAGCGCCGATGACTAAGGTCTTCATCTACCAGTTAATAATGGCACTTCCCCAAGTGAATCCGCTTCCAAAAGCAGCCAAAACAACTTTATCACCTTCTTTGACTTTTCCTTCTTCCCATGCCTCTGTTAGTGCAATTGGAATAGAAGCAGCAGTGGTGTTCCCATAGCGCATAATGTTGTTATACACTTGGTCGTCACTTAATCTAAACTTCTTTTGTATAAATTGAGAAATACGCAAGTTAGCTTGATGAGGCACGAGCATATCAATGTCATTTGCTTCCCAGTTGTTTTTTTGGAGACCTTCATTAATCACTTCAGAAAAACGAACAACGGCGTGTTTAAAGACCATTTGTCCATTCATATAAGGATAATAACTCACATCTTCTGGATCGTTGACTTCCATGATTTCTGGTACCCATCGTTGAGTACTAGGACCAATTAAAGAAAGTTCTTCAGCGTGTTCACCTTCAGAATATAAGTGGGTCGATAAAATCCCTTTTTCAAGATTTTCTTCACGGGTTAAAACGGCCGCACCTGCACCATCACCAAAGATGACAGAAACGCCTCTTCCGCGGGTGGTAAAATCTAACCCTCCAGAATGGTTCTCTGCACCGATCACCAAAACATTTTTATACATTCCCGTTTTGATAAACTGATCTGCAGTAGATAGCCCATAAATAAATCCAGAACATTGCATACGAATATCCATCGCGGGACAAGCCGGAATACCTAAAAGTTTTTGAACTAAGACACCAGATCCAGGGAAATAATAGTCTGGACTTAAGGTGGCAAAAAGAATCAAGTCGATATCTTCTGCCTTTCTGTTGGCGCGTTCTAGCGCTATTAAAGCCGCTTTATGTCCCATAGTGGCTGGGGTATCTTCGCTTCCTTTGATAATATGACGACGCTCTTTAATCCCGGTTCTCTCTGTGATCCATTCATCAGAAGTTTCCATGCGTTGCGCTAAATCATCGTTTGTAACAATGTTATCTGGGAGATATTTCCCTAGTCCAATAATTCTTGAGTTGTACATTAAGCTAGATTTAAATGATGTTAATGTGAAGGGCTAAAATAAGGAAAGATTATGAAATGTATTGCTTGTAGTTATCCACAACAATTTCTGCCTTTAAATCATGCATTAAATTATAGAGCCCAAAGAAGGTTCTATTGATGTACAAGAAATGACGTGATCCCCTGTTTCCATTTAGCTTACGCAAGTATTCATCATTTGCTAATCGATCACTCATACTGGCAATACGTGCCCAAAAGTTTTCATCAGCAAAATCAAAAGTCTCCCCGTGAAAAGGATAGGTAAAGACGCTTAACATATCGTGAAAAAGGTTGATAATATATTTACGAGCTTCTGGTGAATCGTCTGATCTTAAGATTTCTAACTCCGTGATTTTATGCGCGAAAAAGTCTAAATCACTGATGGCAGCATCATTAGCCAATTCAAAATAAGGCGTGTAAAACTCTTCAGGGATTTCTTTGATACACCCAAAGTCAATGGCGACTAATTTTCCCGCCGCTGTGATCAAAAAGTTCCCGGGATGCGGGTCGGCGTGAACACTTTTAAGGATGTGCATTTGGTACATATAAAAATCCCAAAGGGTTTGTCCCAAGCGGTTATTTTTGTCTTGATCGTTGTTGTTTTTGGCATATTCTGACAAGTGGACACCCTCCATCCAGTCCATGGTCAAAATCTTTTCGCAAGACAAATCAGCATAGTAGTTTGGGAAGAGAAGATTAGGGATGTTTTTACACTGTTCCTTAATGGCAAGGCTTTGTGCTAACTCAAGGTTATAATCTGTTTCTTCGAGTAATTTACCTTCGATTTCTTTAAAGAACTTCTCTGTATCTTGCCCTTTTAAGTTAAACATGCGCGTTGCGACAGGCTTAACCAGCGCAAGATCAGATCCGATACTATTTGCCACCCCGGGGTATTGGATTTTCACAGCAAGTTTTTTCCCTTCTTTTGTTGCTAGATGGACTTGACCTATACTAGCAGCATTGACCGATTGGGTGGCAAACGTATCGAATAATTCTTCTGGATATTTCCCAAAGTATTTTTTAAAAGTCTTTCGCACTAAAGGTCCCGACAATGGCGGAACAGAAAACTGCGCTAAACTAAACCGCTCTACATAAGCAGAGGGCAATAAGTTTTTTTCCATACTCAACATTTGAGCGACTTTAAGGGCACTGCCCTTTAAACTTTTTAAGCCGTCATAAATGTCTTTGGCGTTTTCTTCGTCTAGTTTTTCGCGGGCATTTTCTGGGTCGACAATTTTATCTCCTATATACTTGATATAATTTCCACCCAGCTTTACTCCAGTAGTGACTAACTTACTAGCGCGTTCTATTTTCCCTGTAGGGATATGATCTAATGTTTTCAATTATGCTTTCCCTGTTGCTTCTTTCCACAAAAATTTTCCCAGATCTAAGATCGTATCCAAACGAGTATTGTCAAATACTTCAAATACCACGTTGACAGATTTCTCGATCAAGGCATCTGTTTTCTCAAATCCTTTAGAAGTATCGCTTAACCAAAACTTCATTAATAAGAGCAATTGTGCCCATGTTGCTTCAGAAAATAATTCGACCGAGTTAGTTGTGAAACGCGATTTATCTTCATTTCCTTCTTCGATCAGCGCTTCGGCGAAGCCTTTGACAGATTTACGCAAATCTTTTAATTGGCCTAGGTTTTTCATGGATTGATTCCCTTGATCTAAAGCCATTAAAACATAGCTGCGATTGAGCAAGAGTACTTCAAAAAAAGTATAGTAAAAACTCAATAAACGATCCTTTCTAGTCATGCTAGAAAATTCTTCATTCTTCTCTAATAAGGCGTGTACATTATCAAAAAATGCTGCCCAAACACTGTGCTTTACAGTATCTAGCGAAGCATAGTGTTGATAAAACACAGACTCATCTATTTTGTTCACCTTACAGAATTTATAAACCGAGCTAGGGAAATGTTCATGCTCTAAAGCATATTCCATATAAAGGGCTAAAATATCTGGGGATTTTTTGTCTTTCTTAACGGCCATCGTCATCTTCTTTTAGTGTGCGACAAAGATAAGGAATGTTGATGCTTTTTTGCAATCTATTAAACATTATTAAAGTGTTAAAATAAATGTCAATTTGTCAGCAAAAACAGTTTGGATATATTTTTGCCATGGTTGAGGAAAATAAATTTAAATTATGTCATCAGGTAAAATCAATGTTTCTGTAGAAAACATTTTTCCACTCATTAAAAAATTCTTGTATAGCGACCACGAAATCTTTCTTCGTGAATTGATCTCAAACGCCACAGATGCAACCCTTAAGCTCAAGCATTTAAGCAATTTAGGCGAAGCCAAAGGAGATATAGGAGATCCCCAAATTGAGATTAAAATTGATGCTGAAAATAAAACCTTGCACATCATCGATCAAGGAATTGGGATGAGCGCAGAAGAGGTCGAGAAATACATCAACCAGGTTGCTTTTTCTGGCGCAGAAGAGTTTTTAGAACAATATAAAGACAGTGCTGTAGACAGCGGAATCATAGGACATTTTGGTCTAGGCTTTTACTCTGCCTTTATGGTAGCAGAAAAGGTGGAGATCATCACAAAGTCTTTTAAAGACGAACCCGCTGCACACTGGAGTTGTGACGGCTCTCCAGAATATACTTTAGTTGCGCATGACAAAACCGACCGCGGTTCAGAAATCATTTTACATATTGACGAGGACTCTAAAGAATTTTTAGAAGAAGCCCGCATCAAAGCCTTGCTAGAGAAGTATAACAAGTTTATGCCTATCCCGATCAAATTTGGAACAAAAGAAGAAACACTTCCGTTGGCAGAAGACGCTGCAGAAGATGCCAAATCTGAAACGGTCACCGTTGATAATATCATCAACAATCCTTCGCCAGCATGGACAAAACAACCCAGCGAGCTAAAAGACGAGGATTACAACGGTTTTTACAGAGAATTGTATCCCATGCAATTTGAAGAGCCTTTATTTAACATTCACCTTAATGTAGATTATCCTTTTAACCTTACGGGGATTCTTTATTTCCCTAAATTGAACAATGATTTAAATCTACAGAAAGATAAAATTCAGTTGTATCAAAACCAGGTTTTTGTTACCGATAATGTAGAAGGTATTGTCCCAGAATTTTTAACCCTTTTACGCGGGGTAATTGATTCTCCAGACATTCCATTAAATGTTTCGAGAAGTTACCTGCAAGCAGACGGCGCAGTGAAGAAAATCAGTAACTACATCACCAGAAAAGTTGCCGATAAACTAAGCAGTCTCTTTAAAAAAGACCGCGCGGCATTCGAACAAAAATGGAACGACATTAAGGTAGTGATCGAATACGGAATGCTTTCTGAAGATAAATTCTATGAGAAAGCCGAAAAATTTGCCCTCTACCCTACAATCGATGGTTCCTTTTTTACGCTAGAAGAGCTAAAAGAAGCCACTAAAGATTTACAAACAGACAAAGACAATAAGCACATTATTCTTTATGCTTCTAATGTAGACGAGCAACATGCCTATATCGAAGCAGCAAAAGAAAAGGGCTATCAAGTAGTACTCTTGGATTCTCCTATTGTTTCTCACTTAATCCAAAAATTAGAGTCTTCAAATGAGAACCTAAGTTTTGCTAGGGTTGATGGAGATGCCATAGAAAACCTTATCAAAAAAGAGGAAGCAACTGTTTCTAAATTATCAGAAGAAGAAAAAGAAAAACTACAACCGCTTATCGAAGAAGTTGTACCAAAAGAAAAGTACAGCATTCAATTAGAAGCATTAAGTAGTACCCAACTCCCTTTTGTGTTAACCCAACCAGAATTCATGCGCCGCATGAAAGAAATGCAACAAGCGGGTGGGAATGCCATGTTTGGGCAAATGCCCGAAATGTACAATCTAGTGGTGAATACCAACCATCCATTAGTTGAACAAATTCTCAATACTAAAACCGAGAAAAAGCGAACAAGACTCATTCAACAAACTCTGGATTTAGCGCGTTTATCTCAAAATCTCTTGAAGGGAGAAGAGTTAACCCACTTTATTCAACGCAGTGTTGATTTAATTAAATAATTGATCTGGGGGATTCTTTCCCCCAGTTTGTTTAATCTTTTTTGATATCTTATATTTGTATATACCCAAAATCAATATTATGATAGAACTACTCATTTACATCATCACTTTAATCCTCTCCCTGTTTAGCTCCTTATAGGGAATTGCATTAATTTTCATCCTTTTACTATCTTGCAGAAAAAAGCATGTTAGAGCTATTTTCTCAAGAAGAAAAACCATATTTTCCTAATCTACCCGATGGGGAAATAAAATACTACCCTGCATTTTTAAGTTCTAAAGAGGCAGACGAGCTGTACGACAACTTGTACAACACCACCCCCTGGCAAGCAGATAAAATCACTGTTTTTGGCAAGACCTATGATCAACCGCGGCTAACCGCTTTATATGGTACAGATCCATCTCCCTATACCTATTCTAATATAACCATGCAGCCGCATCCTATGACAAATACCCTATTAGGGTTAATCGAAAAAATAAAATCATATGATGAAAACGAATTTAATGCTGTTTTATTAAACCTTTACAGAGATGGAAAAGACAGCAATGGCTGGCATGCCGATAATGAAAAAGAACTAGGACAAAATCCTGTGATTGCTTCGATTAGTTTAGGAGAAGAGCGTTTTTTTCATTTAAAACACAGAACCCAGAAAGAACAACGGTTAAAAATTGTGTTACAACACGGTAGCCTGTTAATCATGGGAGGTGAAATGCAACATCACTGGCTACATCAAATTCCAAAAACTGCGAAACCAATCTCCCCTAGAATCAATTTAACTTTCAGAAAAATAACAAAATAGAGTTTTTCAGTTAGTTACTCATGATGAAATTTCATGATTTTTTTGTACTTTTGCAAAAATTTAAAATAAACTATTTTTATCCAATCATGAGAAAAATTTATTCTTTACTACTTTTAAGCGCATTGACGCTTGTAGGATGTTCATCAGACGATGACACACCAGCAGATGCTTTTACCCTTGAAGCCACTGGTACAGTTGCTGATCAGTCTCCTGAAGAAGCAAGAAAAACAATTAACGGAAAATGGAACATTGGGGGTTCTTCTTCTAAATTAAGTTCATATAAAGGTCTTAGCTGTACGTTTGTAGGCATTGAATTCACTGATGATCGTTTTGCTATCGCAATCGATGTTAATGATAGTGACGATGAGTTAGTTGCTTATGGTACTTATGAATTAACAGAAGGTAGCGACGGGAACGTTAGCTCTGTTGACCTATACGAAAACGTTGATGGAACTGACTACAAGATTGCAACCTTAACTAACATCGTTGTTTCTGAAAGCGGAACTGAATTAAACGCTAGCTTCGATGTAGTATTTAACATCCCTGCAAATTATGATGGATGGCCATGTGGTACAAGTTTATCTGGAAACTATTCAGCTGCAAAAGAAGAGCCTGTAAATGGTGCAGATGAAGCAGACGAAGATTCAAACTTTGCTAAGCTTGTAAACACTTGGGTGATCTCAAATTATTCAGATTCAGATGGGGGAACATTAAACGAAATTTACAGCGCGCCATGTTTTGACCTATATGATGATCTTTATGAGGACATTATCTCAGAATTATTCCCTGCTTTATTTCAAGCTAGAGTTGACGCATTTATTGCAGAGCAAGGTGATGCAGCACTAACACAAGAAGTACTTGACGCTTTAGCTTCAGAAGTTGAAGGAGAACTTCACGAAGAAGTAGATGCACAAGTTTTAGCTACTGTTCAAGCAGAATGTGAGCCAGCTACTAGAATTGAAGTATCTTTTTCAGCCTATGGAAGCTACATCTTTAACTACTTTGGTAGCGATGGATCTTCTTTAGAGACTTGGGTTGATTCTTGGGAATTCAACAACACAGATCAAACAGAAATCTTAGTAGATGGAGAATTTACTTTGAGCATTGATCAGTTAACAGATTCAACGCTTGTAGTAAGCGAAGAAGATGAAGATGGGTTTACTTCAACCTATACCTTCACTAGAGCAAATTAATCTTTTGCTACACCATATAAAAGACCTCACTGCAAAGTGGGGTTTTTTTATTTATAAAATGTCCAGGAGTAAAGGCTAATTTTATCACACAATTACATAAATTTGTGTGCTTTAAAAATTGCTGCTATTAAAAATTTACTCACCTTTTGTCTCGCCCTAGTAGGCTTGTTCTCCTATGGTCAAGATGCTACCGCTTTAATCACTAATGCAAACATTACAATCGATGGGAACATTGATGAAGAATGGAATCGCGTTACCCCCTCTAGCCCTTTTTGGGAATACTTCCCATCTGATACCCTTTTAGCGAAACAACAAACCAGGGTTAAGTTCTTATATGACAACGAAAATATCTATGTCTTAATCGAAGCAGATACCAAAGACAATAACTTTATCACCCCAACATTAAGGAGAGATTTTAGTTCAAGAAACAGCGACTCTGTTACCCTAGTATTAGACACTTTTAACGATGGGACAAATGCCTTTCTCTTTGGAACTAATCCTGAAGGAGTCCAACGCGAAGCCCTTATTTCTAATGGAGGAAACAACTTCCCTAGAGACTTTAATCGTTCCTGGGATGTGAAATGGCAAGTCGAAGTGGCAAAAACTGCGAATGGCTATATCACAGAAATGAAAATCCCTTTGTCTAGTCTTCGCTATGGAGAAAACGCTAAACAATGGCGGGTCAACGTGTATCGATCTGAAATTGCCAACAACATCACCTCTAGTTGGGCCAATATCCCGCGAAATCAAATCATCGCTGGCCTGGCTTATATGAATACCTTGAATTTTGAAAAGGCGCTGCCAAAGGCAAAAGTCCCGATCGCCTTGATTCCTTTTACAAGCGGGATTGTCTCAAAAGACTTTGAAGAAAATCTTTCTTCTTCTTCGCTATCTGTTGGAGGAGACGCAAAGGTCAGTATTGGTAATGGGATGATTTTAGACCTTACCCTTAACCCAGATTTCTCTCAAGTTGAAGTAGATGATCAAATCATTAATCTAACCCGCTTTGAGGTTCGCTTGCCAGAAAAAAGGCAGTTCTTTATTCAAAACAGTGATTTATTTGACAACTATGGAGACACCTTTGAAACCCAACCCTTTTTCTCAAGAAGAATAGGGGTAGCTAAAGATCGCGATGGAAATACCATCGAAAATAAAATCGTTGCTGGCGCACGACTAAGCGGAAAAATTAATGACAACCTTCGCTTAGGGTTTTTAAACATGCAGACTGCAGAAGACGCGGCAAATGGTATTGCGGCTAATAACAACACCGTCTTTTCCCTACAACAAAAGATGTTTAGTCGATCCTATCTGGGCTTTATCTATGTCAATCGCCAGCAAACTAGTGATCCAGATTTTGAGACAGAACAAGACGATTTTAACCGTGTTATAGGCCTCGATTATACCCTTGCATCTAAGGATAACAAATGGACTGGAAGAAGTTTTGTCCATCAAGCGTTTTTAGAATCAAAAGAGAAAGAATCCTATTCTGCTGGATTTCGTTTAAACTACAACTCAAGAAAACACCGTATTTCCTATGGGGGGAATCGTATCGGAGAAAACTACTCCTCTGATTTAGGTTTCTTGAGAAGAACGGGGATTCAAAAACATTTTTTGCGTTATGGACATCGCTTTTGGATTGATTCTAAAAAAATTCGCTCGTTTGAATTAAGCCAAACATTTTTTTATGTGGACAAGCCTAAAACAGATAATCTAGTCACAGACAGAAGCGTTAGAACACGTGGGGAATTGCGTTTTACAGATCAATCCGAGTTGAGATTTCAATATGCCCATCGATACACCTATCTCACCAGTGATTTCAATCCTTTAGGCGGTGACGACACCCTGGGACTTCCTGCAGATTCTGGTTATTTTTACGATGATTTTGAGCTGTCTTATCGCTCTAACTTCAGCAAAAAAATTAATTATAATGCTGAGATTTCCTATGGTGGTTTTTACAGTGGAACAAAATTTTCTGTAGAAAGTGAAATCGCCATACGTTTACAGCCCAGGTTTAATGGAAGCATTAAGGTCAATTATGACAAAATTGACTTTCCAGCTCCCTATAGCTCTGGAGAACTTTGGTTAGTGGGCCCTAAACTAGACTTCACCTTTAGCAAAAGTGTCTTTTGGAATACCTTTATACAATATAGCTCGCAGTCAGAAAATCTAGGAATCAATTCTAGGTTACAATGGCGTTTTGCTCCCCTATCAGATTTTTATATTGTTTATAATGATAATTACTTCGCAAGGACTACTTTTGTACCTAAAGTAAGAAGCTTGACCTTCAAGCTAACCTATTGGTTAAATATATAAGATTTTAGTATGAAAAAATTAGTCGTCCTTGCCCTTGTACTCACTGCAACTTTCTGTTCTTCGCCAGTTAAAAAGAACATGATGGTCAATGGAAAAATCGATGGATTGAGAAAAGGAGTATTGTATCTCCAGAAAATGGAAGACACCCTTTTAGTTTCTGTGGACTCTGTTGAAATAAAAGGAGACGACAGCTTTACTTTAGGAGATGATATTCAAAGTCCAGAGTTTTACTTCTTATCGTTAGATAAGGACGATGGCGACAGCTTAACCGATAAGATTCTTTTCTTTGGCGAAGCCGGTGAAATCAAAATCAACACCCTCTTGCGTACTTTTGGAAGTAGCGCAAAAATTGAAGGGTCTCAAAACCAAATCCTCTGGGACGAATACACCGCTATCATGCGCAAATTCAACCAAAAAAACCTCGAGAATTATGAGGCATATATGGATGCAGACCAAGATAAAACAGCCGAAGAACGCGCTGCTGACCTTCAAAAAGCAAATGACAATTTATTAAAACGCAAGTACTTGTTCGCACTAAACTTCGCCATGAATAACGCAGACAAAGAAGTCGCTGCTTATATTGGGGCTTATGAAGTAGGTGGAGCGATCCCTTTATTCTTGGATAGCTTATACAACAAACTTAGCCCGGCTGTAAAATCCTCTAAATACGGACTTGCCTTCAAACAGGGAATCGACAGCCTGGAACGCTAATTTATAACTGCTCAATCTTAGCAGACAATGCCGTTGCTTTTTCTTGTAAAGAAGCGCGAATTGAGCTGTAGTGTTTTTTTGCAGGGCCTTCGGCCGAAGCGTGCATTTCTTGAATCAAATCGTCAAACAATGAGATGGCTTCATCGATGATCTTTTCGCTCTTTTTAGTATCGAGATCTGGAGAGGAGAGTTCCTTCACATAAACTTCTTCGATTAGAGCGCCTAAGGTATCATTGATTTCTTTTTTGAGGTGTTTTCTACTAGACATGCGGTTTGTTTTTCTAAAATTAAACATTTATTGTTTTATCCGAACTATTCTTTATGGCTTTTAAGGCTTTCTTTATATGTGAAGTCGCTAAAACACTATCGTGTACATAAACCACTTTCCCTGTTTCATCAATGACAAAAGTGATGCGTTTTGTATATAAACCAAAAAGGATTTTAGGCAATTTAAATAAGCGCTGTACCTTTTTCTTAGTATCGGCTAGAAGGATAAAAGGCAAACGGTGACGCTGGGCAAAACGCTTGTGACTCCCTATACTATCAGAACTAATCCCGATAACCTCTGCCCCTAAATCTTTAAAATCCTCATAACTATCCCGAAAAGAACAAGCTTCTGCAGTACAGCCTGGGGTTTCGTCTTTGGGGTAAAAATAAACAACAGCGGGTTTTTGACCAATCACTGTATCGCTCTTAAAAAGATCACCTTGCTGATCTTTTAATTCGAAATAGGGAACGCTGTCTCCAATTTTTAAACTCATATAATTTTACTCTGAATAACTAACAAAATTGCGTGGTGTCTCGTATAAAACCACTTCTAATTCTTGACCTGAAGTTAGAATCTTTTTCAACTTTTGATGAATCACCACCACGATATTTTCTGCGGTGGGAATAAGGTCGGCAAACTCTGGCACCTCAAGGTTGAGGTTCTTGTGATCAAAGGCATCTTCTACCTCTGCTTTGATATGATCTTTTAAGACTTTCATGTCCATCACATAACCGGTATCTGGGTCAATGTCTCCAGTCACGCTCACGATTAACTCATAGTTATGCCCGTGAAAATGGGGGTTGGAACATTTCCCAAAGTGGGCTTCGTTTTGTGCGTCTGTCCAATCTTTGCGGTACAGACGGTGGGCCGCATTAAAATGCGCTTTTCTACTAACTTTTACTCTTTTCATGGCTGTTTTTTAAATGGGTGTATACACGGTCAAAGATGATCTTAAACCATGCGGTATATTGTTCAGGATGTTGTTGCATGTCTGCCGCGATCTCCTCCATTCCCATCCATTTCCAAGCCGCTACTTCTTCTGGATTGATCTTTGGTTCCTCCTCGCTATAGCCCACCATAACATGGTCGAGTTCGTGTTCTGTTAAACCATTGTCAAAAGGCGCCTTATAAATAAAGCTAAACAATTCTTCTAAGGGAACCACAAAACCCATTTCTTCTTGCAGGCGTCGTGCCCCTGCAGCAAGATTGCTCTCTCCATCGCGTTGATGGCTACAGCAAGTGTTGGTCCATAGTCCAGGGGAATGATATTTGTGCAACGCACGTTGCTGTAACATCAATTCACCCTGCTGGTTAAAGACAAAAACAGAGAAAGCCCGGTGAAGCACTGCTTTTTCGTGCGCTTCCATTTTTGGCATAAGGCCAATGGGCTCGTCTCGTTCATTAACGAGGATTACTTTTTCTTCTTTCATGCAGGTCAAAAGTACCGATAAAAACAGCAAAAACCTATTTTAAGGCAGGGCTCCTTCAAAGATATAATGGTATTTTTGACAAATTTTATTTGACTATGTTTCTAGAAGAAATCGCAAAACGCCGCACCTTCGGGATTATCTCTCACCCAGATGCTGGGAAGACTACCTTGACCGAGAAACTGCTTCTATTTGGCGGAGCCATCCAAGAAGCTGGAGCGGTAAAGTCGAATAAAATCAAAAAAGGTGCGACCAGTGACTTTATGGAGATTGAACGTCAAAGAGGGATCTCTGTCGCTACCTCTGTCCTCGCCTTTTATTACAAAGACAAAAAAATCAATATCCTAGATACCCCTGGACACAAGGATTTTGCTGAAGATACTTTTCGTACCCTAACCGCTGTGGATAGTGTGATTGTGGTGATTGATGTTGCCAAAGGGGTAGAAGAACAAACCGAAAAGCTGGTAGAAGTTTGCCGCATGCGCTCTATCCCCATGATTGTCTTTATCAATAAATTGGATCGCGAGGGGAAAGACGCCTTTGACTTGATGGACGAGGTGGAGCAAAAACTGGGTTTAAGGGTTACTCCCCTTACCTTCCCTATTGGGATGGGTTATGACTTTCAAGGGATTTACAACATCTGGGAAAAGAACGTACAGTTGTTTGTTGAAGAAGACAAGCAGCACAAAGGCACCGCAGTACAATATGACGATTTAAAAGATCCCGCCCTAGCCGAAGCCATAGGCGAAAAAGCACTAAACACCTTAAACGACGAACTCGAGTTAGTCGAAGGGGTCTACCCGGCTTTTGATCAAGAAGCCTACCTCAACAGTGCGCTGCAGCCGGTGTTTTTTGGCTCTGCCTTAAACAACTTTGGGGTACAGGAGTTGTTGAACTGCTTTATCGATATCGCCCCTGCCCCGCTCATTAAACAGGCGGAGGAACGCGAAATTGACCCCACAGAAAAAGCCTTTAGTGGCTTTGTTTTTAAGATCCATGCCAATATGGATCCCAATCACCGCGACCGCCTTGCCTTTATCAAAATTGTCTCTGGAACCTTTGAACGCAACAAGCCCTACTTGCATGTGCGCAACAATAAAAAACTCAAATTCTCTAGCCCTAACGCCTTTTTTGCCGAGCGGAAAGAAATTGTCGAAATCTCTTACCCCGGAGACATCGTAGGTTTGCACGATACGGGGAATTTCAAGATTGGGGATTCGCTTACTAGCGGAGAAAACATCAACTTTAAAGGGATTCCTAGTTTCTCTCCAGAGCATTTCCGTTATATCAATAATGCCGATCCCATGAAGGCGAAACAGCTCAACAAAGGGATCGACCAGTTGATGGACGAAGGGGTGGCGCAGCTCTTTACCCTTTCGCTCAATAACCGAAAAATCATTGGGACCGTAGGCGCTCTGCAGTTTGACGTGATTCAATACCGCCTCGAACACGAATATGGAGCAAAGTGTTCGTATGAAAACCTCAATGTGTTTAAAGCTTGTTGGGTAGAACCAGAGGATGAAAACAACGATGAATTCAAAGACTTTAAACGCGTAAAGCAAAAGTTTTTGGCCATCGATAAACAGGATCAATTGGTCTTTCTCGCCGACTCTTCTTTCTCCCTGCAAATGACCCAGCAAAAATACCCTAGTGTAAAATTCCATTTTACCTCAGAGTTTTAAGAATCAAAGATTATAACAGCTGGAACAAAACCTCCTTAGCACACCTCTAAGACGCCTGCTTATTTTAGTCAAATCCTAAAAAAACCTAATAGGACTCGCGAAGGTTAAACCATTAAATGCTAAGCTTGATAGAGATGGGACACACCTTACAAACGTGCGCCAGAGACAATCACTTCTAATTTCAGCATAAGAGAATCCCCCTAAAAACAGCTGTGCTTTAAAAAGCTTTTGTTAAATTGATCAAAAACAACAAAATGAGACAAGTTTACGGTCTTTTTTTTCTACTGCTATTCGCCTTAAACACAGGCTGTCAAAAGGACGCACAAGCAGGACAAGCGGAAATTGAACTCATAGAAGAGCTCAATCAAACGACTTGTGGATTAGTCGATCCTAGCAATTTAGTCAACGGAGACCAGCTGCCCATTGTCGCGGGAAAACTATTGTCCTATGCCGTAAGTACAGCAGATGAATGTGCCTATATGCCCCCAGGGAAATGGGTCAATTTATACGGTATGGTCTATTATCGCTATATCGAAAGAGGAAGCGGAGACACTAAAGTAAGTGTCAGTGGACTGGTCAAAGAAACCGCAGAAGCGGTGGCTTCTATCCTCACCCCAGAACAATTGGATAAAATTATCGCCATTATCCCCCAACAGTTAGCCTGGGAAAACACAGCCCGTAGCAATAGAGATTCCATTGCCAGAGAACTCTATCAATGGAAAAGTGGCACAGCCGGAGACGAGGCATTAATTCTCTCGCTGTCGCGGGAAAACGGTACTTTACTCAAGAACGTTATCCATCAAAGAACCGCTGTTTTTGCTGAAATTGTCAATGGATTAACAACAATACAAAGGGAGGGGTTTTGTCTTTCTAGGACAACAGAAAACGACCAAATTGACCCAGAAGACTTAAAAAGTTTAAAAAACCAATTGAACAACGAGGCAGAAAAGACCACTTTGAATCTTGTACTGTCCAAGTTTTTTGTTTGGGCAACAGGGACAGAACGAATAAACCAGTTGGTCGATGACGGAAGACCTGGGGTTTACTTTGGCTTTGCCAATCTAAGAATTGAAGACCGCGAAGGAGAAGAGGTGAGCAACGGTTTAAGAAAAGAAGCCTCTGATCTAATTGTAGCCACAATGACTACAGCCCAACACAATCAGCTTAACAATCTGGTCAGTGCACAAGAAAGTCATCTTTCGACCTATTTTACGACTAGGGCAAATTTAGCGACTGCACTGGTGGGCTATTTAAATACACCTTCAATTTCTTTAGAAGAAATATTAGAAATCTGTATCAATAGCGAAGTAGCAGAAGCTCAACTAGCGATCTTACAAGCCAAAGAAATGGGTCAAATTATCCAAAGTTTTGATGCGACACAATGGCAAATCTTAAATGATTTTAAGGCAGGGAATTAATCAAATTATACCAAATTGAACAACACGATCTTTAGAAAAGATGGCACTGCACAAGGGGTGGCTAAACAGCGCTGGATAGAAACATTGGCTAAAGGCGATACCGCTGTTATTGCTGATCCCTATGCAGCGCATTTTGTCCTTGGAGCAAGTCTCATTAAATTGATGGGACACAAGTTCAGCGTTTGGTTAACACATAAATTAGCTCCTGGTTTTCATGAACATTTAATTGCTCGAACGCGCTTTATCGATGATCTAATTAAAAGAGGCACAGCCAAAGGGGCAACACAATACATCATTCTAGGTGCTGGGTATGACCTGCGGGCGCATCGACTTGACCTTCCCGCTAGCGTAAGTATCTTTGAGGTCGATCAACCAGAAGTTCAACACAAAAAGCGAGCTAAACTCCCTAAAAATATCCCTAACCAAGAAAACCTTTCTTATGTTGGGGTAGACTTTAACCAGCAAACGCTCCGTGAGCAATTGTTAAAAGCGGGTTTTGATCAAAACAAACCTACCATTATCACCCTAGAAGGCGTCTCACAATACATAACGAAGAAAGCTTTAAGTGACACCCTGAATGAACTGGCGATACTTACCCAAAAAACAAGGGCGACCTTTTTTATGTCCTATGTAGACAAGCGATTAAACGATAATCCTAAGGCTTGTTTTGGCAAAGGCTACGTCAATCCAGAAAAAAAAGCCAAAATGATAAAAAAATTATCAGCGAAAGTAGGAGAACCCTGGATATCCTTTTACACTGCTCAAGAAATAGAAGGTGTACTCGCGCAACATGGCTTTTTAGTCATTGAAAATAAATCCCTAGCAGATCTTAATGAAACCTACTTTACCCCTGTGGGCAGAACCCTAGCCGAACATCAAATTTTCAAACTTGAACATTTTGTCGTGGCGAGAAGTGAAGCGGGACAAGCTTAACTCAACTAAAGAAAAAACCGATGAAAGTAACCGCAGCAAAAAACGAAAAATTAGGCCAAATGGTCTTCTCAGCTATCTACCCGCTTTATCTCAATCGATTGGTAAAAAATGGTCGTACAGAAGAAGAACTTCGTACTGTGATCAAATGGATCTCAGGTTTTGACGAAAAGCAATTGCAACAGTTAATTGACGAAAAAGTCACTTTTAAAACCTTTTTTGAAAAAGCCACTATACATCCTAATGCTCATATGATTAAGGGCGTTGTTTGTGGCTATCGCATTGAAGAAATCCCAGATGAGTTTGAATTATACCGCCAGTGTCGCTGCATGGAAAAATTGATTGATGAACTCGCCCGTGGGCGGAAGATGGAAAAGATTCTGCGCACGGCTTAAAGCCTTAAGGGGATTTTATTAAATTAGACTTCATATACCGCTGTCCATGCAACTTTCAAAAGCGCACTATCTCAAAGCCCGTGATTTTATCTTGACCAATGCGCGAATGATTGAACGCCGTTTATTTCATTACCACTTTGAAAAAGGAGACCCTAAAGGGGTTTTCCATGCCGTTTATGCTTATCGCAATACAGATCGTGGTTTTGGCCATGGGATGGAACCCGATACGGCTTCGCCAGAAAGTCAACCCCTCTTTACCGTCATGGCATTAGAAAATCTCGAAGAAGCTGGGCTACTTAACAAGGACCTACTGTTAAAAGATTTTATGCCCTATTTTGAAAGTATTACTACCCCAAAGGGAGGTATCCCGTGGATGTTTTGTCCCACAAATGTATATCCTTGCGAAGAACATTTTAAAAAAGTAAAGGAGTGGGCCGCATTAAGCACCACTGCTCCTCTTTTAGGGCTGCTAGAAAGATACAACATCAATCACCCCTGGATGGAAAAAGCCGAAGCTTTTGTCTGGGAGGAGATCGAACGCATCAAAGAAAAACACACTTTTTGTCATCTTTGCACTCCGCGCAGATTGACCTTTTTAGAAAATACAAAAAGTAAAACTAAAGCAGACAAAGCCCTAGCCGATTTAAAGACCTATATTCTCGCTGATGGGGTCTTGTGTAACAACCCTAAAGAAGAGGGATGGGGACTTTATGGAAAACCCCATAGCTTGATGTATGCTCCCGCTCCTAACAGCACCCTCTCGCCTATTTTTTCTACAGAACAAATTAATGCTGATCTCAATGCATTAATTCAACAGCAAAAAGAAGATGGTCGATGGGATACCTGGTACGGGCTAAGTGAAGGCATGAAATTAGAGTGGGCTGGGATACAAACCCTTTGGACCTTAAAGGTCCTTAAAAACTACAATAGGATAGAAGGGCTTGAGGATTAAACCTATACCATTAGATCGAGACTATTTTGTTTTGGCCGAAGGCCTTTGCTCCATTGGACCGCGTAAATGAATCACCAAACCGTTGAGGAAGTTTCGTAAAACCTGGTCTCCACAATCCATGTATTTGGGGTGGTTTTCATTCCTAAAAAAAGCGCCTAACTCTGATTTACTAATCCTAAAATCAACTAGTTTTAAAATGTCGACGATATCATCATCACGCAGTTTATGTGCTACCCTGAGCTTTTTAAATATATCGTTATTCGTTAGACCCATGGCTAAAATTGTGTGTGAGAAATAAAATTTGACTTTATCTATATTGTTTTTACGC
>JBELLO010000017.1:0-22739 GCA_042096495.1 Candidatus Arcticimaribacter sp. | reverse complement strand
ACAAACAATTCGTCTGCTTTTTGAATAGAGAAAGGAGAGATCGCTTCTTCGATAACCTCATAATCTGAAGACTTCTCTAAAAGGGCTAATAACTGTTTGCGATACACTGTTTTTCGGCACCCTTGATCTAGGGCTGGCGTACTTATTTTATTTCCTTTTACTAAGAATAAGGCTCCTTTTAAACTTTCTATGATATGCTTGTCTGTGTTGAGTAGAATTCCGTCGCAATAATTGTTCTCATATACATAAGTCCATGCCATTGCTCGCCATTGCGCTGCAGCATTTTCAATTGTGTGATACAGCCCTATTGATAGATAATGATCTTTATATAAATCAATGGGTTGAGTTGCTTTTTGGTATAAAAAAACAGGAGCTTCTAAGGGATTTACCGTTATCGAATAAGCAGTTTTGGGAATGGGTTGTTCAAAAGAAGGCTGCGCCATTTTAGCAACATTTAAATGAACTTTTCCGCTAAAATCGTTGTCAACATTATGTCTTGTAATGTCTTGGATTTTTTCTGCTAGGTGTTCCATGGTAAACGTCAATGGAATCTCCATACGCAAAATACGCATCGAAGCCATTAAACGCAGATAATGCTCTTCCCAAAACAAGATTTTGTTTTGCTGAATAGCAATGGTTTCTGTCAGTACGTTTTGTTGAATAAAAGCGGCTAAAGTATCGCTGGGTACTTCATCTAATGAAGTATAGTTTTGACCTTGATATGAAAACATAGATTTAAGTGGCGCCTAGAACTTGTTTTAAACTTCCGATTAAGTTTTCCCAAAGCATTTTAGCTTCGTCCAACTCATCTTCATCGGCAAAATCAGAAATGATTAAAGAAACGTCTTTTGTGATTTCGTCTACTACTATTTTAAATTCAAAATAATAATCGTCTTGATCTTCTTCGTCGTTCAACCAGCGAAAGCGAACTTTTTCATTGTTTTTTTTCTGCAAAAGTTTTGCATACTCTTCACTGTCATCCCAGATAAAGGTAAAATCTTCCCCCCTAGAATTGACATTATCAGCAAACCATTCTGATAAACCAGAAGGAGTTGATAAATATTGAAACAACAGTTGCGGTGAGGCTTGAAAATCAATTTCTAATGAAAAGGCTACTTTAGATGACATAGGTAAATGTTAGGGCAGCAATATATTGAAAAAATAGAAACATGCTAAAAGAAAAGCATATTTTTTAAGGCTAAAAACATAACGATTGTTGGCATTTTTTTTATATTTGCCACCGTTGAAAAGGCGAGGTAGCTCAGCCGGTTAGAGCGTCGGATTCATAACCCGGAGGTCGCGAGTTCAAGTCTCGCTCTCGCTACAAACAAAATCAAGGCTTCACTGTAAAGGTGAGGCCTTTTTTTATGCCCATTATTAGGGGGCGTTTTTGCCTAAGGGCAAAAGATATTTTGCTTTGATTTTGAAAATAACCGTGAAATAAATAGTAGCTCAGGGAAGATTTAGAATAAGTAAACGTTCTAACAACGCGTCAAAAATATAATGAGAGTGTTCTTCTGTGGTAAATGACATATGTCTAGAAGTAAAAATAAGCTGATAGGTTAAGTCATTTAAATTGATCTGATGATCAACGTTTTCTATGCCAACTATTAAAAAAATAGGCTTCAGTCCTTGTAACTGCCCCTCTAGATGAATTTCAAAACTAGGATTTAAATCTTTAGGAGAAATAAGCTCTCTGAAGGATGAAAACCAATCACTCAAAAGGATTTGATCTTCTAAAGACATACAAACAATACCTTTGTATGAAGCTAAATCCTTTTTAGACATTTTTCGCCATTCGTATAGTGAAAATTTTGCCATTTATATTTATTTGTATATTTTAGTAAATATACTATTATAAGTATATTAAATAGCATTATAGGTTAATCTTATTTAAAAAAATGAACGATTTAGATAAAATCAAATGTATTGTAGGAGTTGGATTAAAGGAGCTACGATTAAAATCAGGCTATAAGAGCTATGAACAGTTTGCCTTTGAACACAAAATGAGTCGTATACAATATTGGAAAATGGAAAATGGTACAAACTTCACCATTAAAAGTCTTCTAAGTATTCTAAATGCTCATGATATCGAATTAGAAACTTTTGTAACCTTATTATTTGAAAAGGCAGATATCAAAACAAAGGATAGTCTTAGGTTAGAAAAAATCATTGCACATACAGCGATGAACAAAAAAGAATTTGCTGAACATTTAGGATATAAGAATTTAAATCAACTCAATCATATTCTCTTTGGAGGGAGTTTAATTTCAATTCCTCTTGCTCATAAAATCAAAAAACACTTTCCTGAAATAACTTTAGCATGGATTCTTAAAGGAGAAGGGAAATTCTTAGAAGAAGTCCAATAAGTGCTATAAATTTAAAGCGGCAATTGTAAGTCCCCTTTAGCAATATTTCTCGAAAGGACTATTTTTTGAATTTCAGAGGTACCTTCATAGATCTGAGTGATTTTTGCATCACGCATTAATCGCTCGACATGATACTCTTTAACATAACCATTCCCGCCGTGCACTTGCACTGCTTCTATTGTGACTTGCATAGCGACTTCAGAGGCTTTTAATTTAGCCATAGCACTTGCATAGCCATAGGGTTTACCTTCGTCTTTTAAGACTGCTGCGCGATAGACCAGCATACGAGCAGATTCTATTTCCATGGCCATTTCTGCCAGCTTAAATGCCACCCCTTGATGCTCTATAATAGGCTTGCCAAAGGCTTTTCGAATTTGTGCATATTCTACGGCTAACTCATATGCCCCTGCTGCAATCCCCAGGGCTTGAGCAGCAATACCTATACGGCCACCTTCTAAGGTTTTCATCGCGAATTTAAATCCAAAACCGTCTGGACCTATCCGGTTTTCCTTCGGCACCTTTACATCGGTATAAATGATAGAATGAGTATCAGAAGAACGAATCCCTAACTTATCTTCTTTTACACCTATGGCTACTCCGTCCCAGCTTTTTTCTACAAGAAAGACATTGATTCCTTTATGTCCTTTTTCGCGATCAGTTTGTGCAATAACAAGGTGATAATCTGCTTTCCCCCCATTGGTGATCCAATTTTTAACTCCGTTTAAAAGATAGTGATCTCCTTTATCAATCGCGGTGGTCTGCTGACTTGTGGCGTCACTCCCAGCCTCTGGCTCAGAAAGACAAAAACAACCTATTGATGCTCCACTGGCTAAAGACGTGAGATACTTTTCCTTTAGCTCATCTGAACCAAAGGCCTCTAATCCATATAAAACAAGGGAGTTGTGCGCACTCATAATAACAGAAGAGCTCGCGTCGATCTTTGATAATTCTTCCATGACCAGAACATAGGATAATGTATCCATACCGCTTCCACCATAGGTAGGGGAAGTCATGATCCCCATAAAACCTAGCTCGCCCATTTCTTTGACTATTTCTGTAGGATAAGCCATTTGAGTATCTCGCTCGATAACACCATCTTTAGCTTTTTGCGCAAAATCACGCGCAGCAGCTTTTATCATTTTATGCTCTTCTGAAAGGGAAAAATACATCTTATTAAATTTAGTTTAAATATTCTTTTTGTTTAAAAAAGACATAAATGGATCAATTTTAAGCAAAGCTTGAAATATTAATTTGATTCTTGCCTAAAATTAACACTTATAAATTCATTAAAAGTGTAAAACATTAAAAAAATTAAAATGAAATTAAATTAAATCCTTAGGACAAACATCCCTATCACTGCATCAACTATTGATGGACCTTTAAAAATTAGAAGATCAAGTGAACTAAGCCGCTTGTGCCACCTCAATTTGCGCTTTTGGGACCCTGGGATTCATTAATCTAAACCAAATTAGAGGCACAAAGGCTAATAAAATAGAGGAAGGATACCCAAAGGGCAATTGGGGACTATCGCTAATATTTTCCAAGACCTGGTATTTTTTAGACGCTTTAAAATGGTGGTCACTGTGTCTGGTTAATTCATAAAGCACGATACGTCCTATATAGTGATTTGAATTCCACGAGTGATGTGGCTGCACCCTCTCATATCGTCCAGAAGGAAGTTTTTTACGTTGCAAGCCATAATGCTCTATATAATTAATTGTCTCTAAAAATAGGAAAGAAATCACGCCTACTATAAGGGCAACTTTTAGGGCGAAGCCTCCAAAGAAAAAATAAATCAAAAACAAATAAGCGGGTTGAATCAACGAATACCACAACATATCGTTCTTAATCGAAAAGAACATCTTGTCTTGCTGTTTGAGTAGTTTAAACTGAATCGCCCAAGCATTGCGGTATTGTCTAAAAACAGAGTCGATCCAAAACTGATATACCGTTTGATTCATTCTTGAGGTAGCAGGGTCAAGTGGTGTCGCCACGTTTTTATGGTGCCCAAAGTTATGCTCTAGATAGAAGTGCATATACAAACAAGGCATCAACAATAATTTAGAAAGTGTGCGTTCAAATTGTGTCTTTCGGTGACCAAGTTCATGCGCAACATTAATTGCATTTGTTGCTAAAAGAATCCCCAAAGAAAGGATGATACCAACATATTCTGTAGTAGTATAAGAGTTTGTACTTAGCACAAACAAACCATATGCTAACAGACCAAAGACAAAAGGAATATTGAGATAAAGAAGGAAGTCAAACAAAAAGTTATTTAAGCGCTTTTCTTTTTGAGCAGGAGAATACTTTTGATCAAAGTCAGATAAAATTATCTCTAATAATGGGATAAAAATAAAAGTGTAAATAGGTGCGGCAAAAGTCAAAAGTCCAGTAGATGAAACAGATACTAATGTAGCCAAAGGCACCGTATAGGCAAATAAATACTTTAAATCATTCATATAGTTCGCTTTAGACGAATATACCAATTTCTTTCTGATTTATTTTATGAAGACTTTCGCCAAAAGTGTTTTAGGAGGACTTTTCTTTTTTTATCCTTTGTGCTTTGTATAAAACACTAAAGGTCAAACTCAAGATCACTAAGGCTATCCCTGCAAGACTAGTTAAAGTATATACTTCGCCAAACCAGTACACCCCAAAACTAAGGGTAAAAACTACCTCTGAATATTTGATTGGGGCAACCTTACTAGCTTCATCGTTTTGAAAAGCTTTGGTCATATAATACTGCCCAAAGAAACCAAAAAAGCCTAACAAGAAAAGAAGCAACCACTCATAACCATTTGGAATGATAAAGTTATTGATGCTGCCAACCAATCCGGTCAAGGTGGCTATTCCCATAAAGAACAACACCACTAAAAGAGGATGATCTCGCTTCCCAATTTTTGAAATAATAATGTAAACAATCGCACTAAAAAAAGCGGCAGCTAAAACAACTCCCACCCCAAATAAACTAATCGAAGCATCAAAGCCTTTGATTAAAACCACCCCAAAAAACGCTAGAACATACAGCACCCATTGAAATGGAAAAATCCTTTCATTTAAAAAATAGACGGCTAAAACGCCGCCAAAAAGAGGAGCGATATAACGAATGGTCACCGCAGATCCTATAGGAATAAAATGAATCCCTAAAAAGAAAAGAGACATGGAAGTCACCCCGACAACACCTCTTAATATCAATAATTTTGGTTGATTTGGTCGAAGAGAAACCTTTTGAGATCGAATTAAAAAATAAGTTAAAACTAATGTCCCCAAGGAACGAAAAAACACTAGCTCAAAAGTGGGATAGTGAATTAAGTATTTCACCAATGCATTCATAAAGGCAAAAGCAAAGGTGCTTAGCAACATATAACGAATCGATGGTGATATTTTTTTCAAGAGCTTAATTTCAGTACAAATATCGCCAAATGTTAACACTCTCAATGATTAAAAGAGTAATATTGTGTTAGAAATACAACATTACAAGCATATGCTGACCCCCACTTTTCTTTTTGCTGCTGTAGGGGCATTTCTTTTGGGAATTGCTAAGTCTGGGGTAAAAGGGATTGCCGTTTTTATCGTCATCCTTTTTGTTTATGCCTTTGACGCCAAAGCTTCTACTGGAATTCTACTTCCGCTATTAATTGGAGGAGATATTTTTGCTATCCTGTATTATAAAAAATACACCCATTGGAAATATGTTTTCACCCTTATCCCCTGGATGTTTGTCGGGGTGATTCTGGGAACTTACGGAGGGAATTTATTAGACGAAACCACCTTTAAAACGGGGATGGCTAGTCTGATCCTATTGACTACATTATTATTGTTTTACTTAGAGAGAAAACCCTTAAAAACAGTTCCAACACATTGGAGTTTTGGAAGTTCTTTAGGGATACTAGCAGGTTTTACCACCATGATCGGGAATTTAGCAGGAGCAGTGACCAACATTTATTTCCTCGCCATGCGACTACCAAAAAATGTTTTTATTGGTACTTCTGCCTATGTCTTCTTTATCATCAATATTTTTAAAATCCCATTTCATATTTGGGTATGGGAAACCATTGATTTTGGTTCGGTAAAAACCAGCTTGCAGTTTTTCCCCTTTTTGGCCTTAGGCCTTTATGTCGGAGTTAAATTGGTCAAAAAAATTAACGATGACGGATACCGAAAATTAATTTTAATCCTAACAGCAATCGGAGCTCTAGTTCTATTCTTTCGCTAGTCCCTCGATAATTTCTTCCACAATTTCAGGGTTTAAGAGGGTAGAAATATCACCCAATTGATCTGTTTCATTCGCCGCTAACTTACGTAAAATACGACGCATTATTTTTCCACTTCGGGTTTTCGGCAAGCCAGACACCACCATCACCCGATCGGGTTTTGCGATTGGCCCGATTTGTTTAGAAATCTCTTCGCGCACTTCTGTAATAAGAGTTGCATTATCTTCAACAGCTTCATAAAGAATCACATAAGCCATCAAAGCATTGCCTTTAATATCGTGTGGATACCCCACTACTGCGCTTTCTACTACTGCGGGATGTGAATTGATAGTATTTTCAATAGGTGCAGTTCCCAGATTATGTCCAGAAACAATCACCACATCGTCAACTCGTCCTGTAATGCGATAATTCCCGTCGGCATCACGCAAAGCGCCATCTCCAGGAAAATAACGCCCTTCAAAAGCAGAAAAATACACCTCTTTATAACGCTCGTGATCCCCATAAATGCTTCTTGCAATTCCTGGCCATGGATGATTAATCACTAGGATCCCCTCTGCTTCTCTTTCAATGATTACTTTCCCTTCCTTATCCATTAAAGCGGCTTGAATTCCTTGCAAAGGCTGGGTTGCATAGGTCGGTTTTTGTTCAGTAACTCCTGCCAGAGAAGAAATCAAAATCCCTCCTGTTTCGGTTTGCCACCAAGTATCGACAATCGGAGTTTGATTATTCCCGATATGGGTATCATACCATTGCCAGGCTTCTTCGTTGATGGGCTCCCCTACAGAGCCTAATACCTTTAAAGAAGACAAATCATAATCCTCAATTAATTTTGTAGGATGCTTCGCCAAAGCACGTATCGCTGTAGGAGCAGTGTAAAACTGAGTCACCTTGTATTTTTCACAAATTTCCCAAAAGCGATTCCATTTTGGATAAGAAGGAACTCCCTCAAAATGAACAGATGTAGCTCCACAAGCTAAGGGGCCGTAAACCATATAGCTATGTCCTGTGATCCAACCTATATCTGCTGTACACCAATAAATATCTTCTGGTTGGTACTGAAATACATTCATAAACGTATAGGCCGTGTAAACCATATATCCCCCACAACTGTGCACCATCCCTTTTGGTTTTCCGGTTGAACCAGAAGTATATAAGATAAACAATGGATCTTCTGCATCCATGATCTCTGGCAAACAAGTATCGGCTAAGCCATTGATAAAATCATGCCACCAAATGTCTCTGCGCGCATTCCAATTGATCTCTTGAAAGGTGCGTTGAAAAACGATACACTTCTTTACACTTTCACATTGTTCAAGCGCTTCATCTGCTATGGCTTTTAGAGGAACTGTTTTACTCCCTCTAAAGGCCCCGTCTGAAGTAATCAACAAAACACAAGAAGCATCATTAATTCTAGCAGCTAATGCTGTTGAAGAAAAACCAGCAAAAACAACCGAATGGACTGCACCTATTCTTGCACAGGCCAGGACAGCAACGGTCAATTCTGGGACCATGGGCATATAGATACATACCCTATCTCCCTTTTTAATCCCTTGATTTTTTAAACCATTCGCAAATCGGCAGACTGCTTCTAATAATTCTTTATAAGTGTAACGAACATTAGCATCGTTAGGGTCATTAGGTTCCCAAATTATTGCTTCCTTCTCGGGATGGGAGGCTACATGACGGTCCAGACAATTTTCTGTTATATTTAATTTCCCCCCTAGAAACCATTCGGTCTGTGGTATAGACCAATCGTATCGCAACACCTCTTCCCATGGCTGCTGCCATTTGAATGTTGAGGCGATTTCTTCCCAGAAAGCCTGCGGGTTTTCTATGGATTTTTTATGGGCTTCTTTAAAGGATTTATTCGTTTTTAACTGATAATCATACAGCTGCTTCATTCGATCAATTTGTTTAACATTTCAATATATAAAATTGATATGAATCCAGATAATCTTAGACAAAAAGATGGTAATTTGTTGAAAAATTTTTACATGATTTCAAAAGGAAACAAACTCTATAGTATCCTTAATTTCAAATGCCCTCAATGCCACGAAGGCGCTTTTCTTGAACGCAAGGTGTATGACTTTTCTGCCTTTACTAAAGTGCGTAAAACCTGTCCTAATTGTCATTTAAACTATCATGTTGAACCCAGTTTTTATTATGGGTCAATGTATGTTGCTTATGCTTTAGGCGTCGCTTTAATGGTGGCTATGATTGTCCTTAACACCCTCTTGTTTGAAGAATTTTCATTTCTAAGAGCCTTTGGAAGTGTGGTAGGAGCTGTCATTATTTTTTCCCCTTTGATGAATGCTTTAGCTAAAATCATCTGGGCTAATTTTTTCTTTCACTATACTCCTAAAAGAAAAAAATAATCACGATTTAACTAATTCGATTACTTGATCAAGTGCAGCTAGATCAAGTTGGTATTGCTTCGTAGAAAAAAGAGAATCATAAGAAGGTGCCATCTTCTTCTTAGCCGATAAATGAATCCACTCAAACCCCCTGCGTTTAAACGCAAGACAATTACTTACATTAATCCCACTTCCCGGTAAAATAGTTAACTCCTGCTGTGCATCATTTTTCCATTGTTTCAATGATTGAATTCCTTCTAGAGCTGTATTCTTTTGCCCAGAAGTCAACACACCATCATAGCCCAAGCCAATTAGTTGTTTTAAAGCATTTTCTGGTGCATTCACCTCATCAAAGGCCCGATGAAAATACAGAGCGCCATTAGAAACGATCGATCGAAAACTTTGCAAAACCGCTAAAGGAAGGTTTCTATCATTTGTTAGCGCACCCGTAACTATTCCAGCCACTCCTATATCGTGCAGTTGCTCAATGGTCTTTTTCATCCCTGAAAGCGTCGCTTCTGAATACATAAAATCCCCACTTCGCGGTCTGACTAATACATGTATCGGAATAGCACTTAGCGCAAGAGCCTGCTCGACCATGGCAAGAGAGGGCGTTAAACCGCCACAGGCTAATTCAATACAAAGCTCAATGCGATCAACTGCAAGAGATTGAATGCGTTGTACGTCTTCAAGTCGATTAATACAAACCTCTATTTTCATTGTAGGAAGAAGAAATTTTGATCTAAAGTATTTTAGGAAAGGTAAGCAGATTTTAATACATTGGTAATGATGAAACGCAGATCTTTTATACACAAAGTTGCTTTGGCGGGAACCGCTCCAGCATTATTACCCAAAAGTAGTTTTGCGCATCAAACAACTGTTACCTCCATCAAAAATGATCCTATTTCCATTTGTACATGGAATTTCAAAGAAGCCAATGCAACCGCTGGAAATGCATTAATGAAGGGAGATAATGCGCTTAACGCAGCCATTCTTGCCGCCCAAGTGGAAGAAGAAAATCCAGCTAATAGTACCGTAGGTTATGGTGGAGCGCCAGATAGAGATGGGCAAGTTACCCTCGACGCTTGTGTGATGGATCATCAAGGTAATTGTGGTGCAGTGCTCGCAGTTGAAAATGTTGTTCATGTTGCTGCCTTAGCAAGAGATGTGATGACAAAAACACCTCATGTAATGCTCTCTGGTAAAGGCGCCGAGCAGTTTGCCATAGATCAAAATTACCCTAGCACTCCCCTCCTTACGCCGCAGGCTAAAGCTGCCTGGGAGCAATGGAAAAAAACTAAAAAATACCAACCCATTATAAACATAGAAAACCACGACACTATTGGGGTCTTGTGCCGCGATAAAGACGGGAATATCAGCGGGGCATGTAGCACCAGTGGGCTAGGCTATAAAATGAAAGGCAGAATCGGAGATTCTCCCATTATAGGCGCAGGACTCTTTATCGATAATGAAGTGGGCGGAGCGGTCGCTACTGGCATGGGAGAAGAGGTCGTCAAGACCGTAGGTAGTTTTCTAATCGTCGAATTAATGCGACAAGGAAAAAGTCCGCAAGAAGCCTGTGATGAAGCCATTGCGCGTATTGTAAATAAACAACAAGGCATCCCTAACTTTCAAGTCGCTTATATCGCCCTTGATAAAGCTGGAAATATCGGTGCACGCTGCATTCACGAAGGATTTACCTATATGCATTACCAAAATAACCACCACAAAAACATCACTGTTAACGCTTATTCAACTTCATGAAATATATTTTAGCCATCGATGCCGGAACCACCAGTTCTCGCGCCATCCTTTTTGATAAAAACGGGCAACAAAAAGCCATCGCACAACATGAATTCCCACAATATTTCCCAAAAGAAAGCTGGGTAGAACACAATGCCAATGAAATCTGGGAAACCCAACTAAAGGCTGTCAAAGAAGTCCTAGCGACTAAGGACATTACTACAAAAGAAATAGCTGCACTAGGGATTACAAACCAGAGAGAAACCACCATCATCTGGGATCGAAAAACAGGAGAACCCGTTCATAATGCCATTGTATGGCAAGACCGAAGAACAGCAAGTATTTGTGAGGATTTAAATGAACATGCGTCGACTTTTTTAGCCAAAACTGGACTGGTATTAGACGCTTACTTTTCTGGAACAAAAATCAAATGGATTTTAGATAGTGACCCCAGTATTCGTCAAAGAGCCGTAGCAGGCGAACTTGCTTTTGGTACAGTAGACGCATGGCTAATCTGGAAATTAACAAACGGAAAGGTACATACCACAGATGTGACCAATGCCAGCAGAACATTGATCTATAACATCCATGATCTTTGTTGGGATGAAGAATTATTAAGCCTTTTAGATATCCCTGCAAGCTTATTGCCCACTGTAGTAAGCTCATCAGAAAAAGTGGGAGAAACTGCTGCAGACGTTTTAGGAGTCACCCTCCCGATCAGTGGAATAGCAGGAGACCAACAAGCAGCTCTTTTTGGTCAACTTTGTATTGCACCTGGAGATGTGAAAAACACCTATGGGACAGGATGTTTCTGTATCATGAATACAGGTGAAAAAGCAGTTGCCTCAAACAATAAAATGCTCACCACCATAGGCTGGCAACGCTATGGAAAAACCATCTATGCCTTAGAAGGAAGTGTCTTTATCGCCGGGGCATTGATACAATGGCTAAGAGATCAATTACAAATTATTAAGGCTGCGCCAGAAGTTGAAGCACTAGCTAAAACGGTAAAAGACAATGGTGGGGTCACTTTCGTTCCTGCCTTATCAGGTTTAGGAGCACCCTACTGGGATCCAGAGGCGACAGGCGCTATTATGGGCATTACCAGAGGGACTGAAAAAGGACATATTGCTCGTGCCGCCCTAGAAGCAATCGCATTGCGATCTAGGGATATTATCATTGAAATGCAAAAAGACGCTCAAACAGAATTCTCCACCTTAAAAGTCGATGGGGGTGCTACTGAGAATGATCTCTTAATGCAAATTCAAGCAGATTTATTACAAAAAGAGGTCGTTCGACCAAATACCACTGAAACCACTGCCCTTGGAGCCGCCTTTTTTGCCGGTTTAGCAGTAGGTTTTTGGAAAGACGAAGACGAACTAAAATCCATCTGGGAAGAAGACAAAACCTTTCACCCACAGGACAACCCTTACACCGAAGGCATTTTATCACTTTGGGCTAAACGCATCCCAAAAGTATTGAAGAAAAATGAATAGAAAAAGTCATCTAAAAAAAGTAAAAAACAGGAAAAAACCCTGGGATGTTTTAATCATTGGCGGCGGATCATCTGGCCTTGGGGCTGCGGTTGATGCGGCTAGCCGGGGATACAAAACCCTCTTATTAGAAAAAAAGGACTTCGCCAAAGGTACCTCTTCCCGCAGTACAAAACTCGTTCACGGTGGGGTGCGCTATTTACAAAACGGAGATGTTTCTCTGGTGATTGAAGCCCTAAAAGAGCGGGGGATTATGCGAAAAAATGCGCCTCACTTGGTTCAAGACCTCAGCTTTGTAATCCCTTCCTATGATTGGTGGAACAGTCCCTTTTATGGTATTGGCCTTAAAATTTATGATATGATGGCGGGAAACCTTGGGCTGGGTCCCTCTACCCTTTTAGACCGAGAAGAAACCATCGATCTTATCCCTAATGTTAAAAAGAAAGGATTAAGAGGAGGAGTAATTTATCACGACGGACAATTTGATGATGCCCGCATGGCGATCAGTTTAGCACAAACCGCCGAAAATCACGGGGCAAGTCTTATCAACTATTGCGGAGTAACAAGTCTAGTCAAAGAAGGAGATATGATTACTGGCGTTACCGCCCAAGATGAGTTTAGCGGAGAAGAATACAACATTACAGCAAAAGTAGTGATCAATGCTACCGGCGTTTTCTCTGATCAAATCATACAAATGGATCAACCCGGAAGTCGAAAATTGATCGTTCCCAGTCAAGGGGTGCATATCGTTTTGGACAAGTCCTTTTTAAATGGACCTCATGCAATTATGGTACCCCATACCACAGATGGGCGTGTCCTTTTTGCTGTTCCGTGGAATGATTATGTCGTGGTAGGAACCACTGACACACAGATCGAGCAGCCCCTAGAAGAACCCATTGCACTAGAGCAAGAAATTGAATTTATCTTAGACAATGCAGGAGCCTATATGACCACTCCCCCAACCCGGGCAGATGTCAAAAGTGTTTTCTCTGGATTGAGACCACTTGCCGCTCCAGAGGACAACGGCAGTGCTACTAAAGAAATATCTCGTCACCATAAAGTCACCGTAAGCACCTCTGGCTTAGTCAGTATCTTAGGCGGGAAATGGACGACCTATCGTAAGATGTCTGAAGATTTGATCAATACTGCACAATCTGTAGGTGGTCTCCCAGAACGTACTTGCATTACCCATAGTTTACCCATACATGGCTATGACTATAACTCTGACTGGACTAACCCATTGCATGTCTATGGGACTGATATTGAGAAAATCCATAAACTTGATGAAGCTGGAAATACGTCTCTAAGTGACCTATTACACTTGAGTAAAAACCAAATCATTTGGGCAGTAAGGGAAGAAATGGCCATGACAGTAGAAGATGTCTTGGCACGGCGTTCTAGAGCCTTATTCCTCAATGCTGAAGCTGCTTTGGCGCTCGCGCCAAAAGTAGCAAAGATTATCGCTGAAGAAAGCGGTCAAAACCAAGACTGGATTGACCAACAAATCAAAGAATTTAAACATCTAACACAAAATTATCTATTATCATGATGACGCCATTTATTGCCGAAATTATTGGAACAGCACTACTACTTTTATTAGGAGGCGGAGTGGTCGCTAATGTAAGCTTAAAGAAAACCTATGGAGAGGGAGAAAGTGCCCTTGTCTTAATCACCACTGCGTGGGGGTTTGCGGTCTTTGTAGGCGCCTATGTTACGGGACAATTTAGCGGAGGCCACCTCAACCCTGCGGTAACTTTAGGTCTAGCTGTAATCGGGAAGTTTTCTTGGAGTTTAGTACCACTCTACATCAGTGCGCAAGTGATTGGCGCCATGCTGGGGAGTTGGTTAAACTACTTGCTCTATATTGATCACTACCGCATTACCGAAGACGAAGACACCATCCGCGGAACATTTTGCACCGCACCAGCGATTCGCAATTTCAAGAACAATCTCTTTAGTGAAGCCTTAGGCACTTTTGTACTGGTTTTCGGGATATTTTTTATTGCTTCGCCCTCTATTGTAATTGACGGAGTGACGACAGAAAACTTTGGGATTGGTTCATTAGATGCGCTTCCAGTTGCCCTTTTGGTATGGGTGATTGGGATGGGCCTAGGAGGAACAACAGGGTATGCGATAAATCCTGCGCGAGATTTTGGTCCGCGTTTGGTCTATCAATTGCTTCCTAGAAAGAATAAAAAAGCGGATTGGGGCTATAGTTGGATCCCCGTCTTAGGCCCTGTGATAGGAGCCTTTATTGCTGGTGTGCTTTACAATGTGTTGATGGCCTAATTATTTAGCCACATTGACCGCACGGGTCTCTCTAATCACAGTCACTTTTACTTGACCTGGATAGGTCATATCTGTTTGGATTTTTTGTGAAATCTGGAAAGATAATTCTGACGCATTGTTATCAGATACTTTTTCACTTTCTACAATAACACGAAGTTCACGACCTGCTTGTATCGCATAAGCTTTGCTTACTCCATTAAAATCGTAGGCGATCTTTTCGAGATCTTTTAAACGCTGGATATAACTATCTAAGACCTGTCTGCGGGCTCCTGGACGAGCTCCAGAGATGGCGTCACATACTTGGACAATAGGTGATAAAAGTGAGGTCATTTCGATCTCATCGTGGTGCGCCCCGATGGCATTACATACCTCTGGCTTCTCCCCGTGTTTTTCTGCCCATTGCATTCCTAAGATGGCGTGAGGTACTTCTGTTTCCTCTTCGGGTACTTTTCCTATATCGTGTAAGAGGCCTGCGCGCTTAGCGAGCTTAGGATTAATCCCTAACTCTGATGCCATAACCCCACATAACTTCGCGACTTCTCTCGAGTGTTGCAGCAGGTTTTGCCCATAAGAAGAACGGTATTTCATTCGTCCTACCATCTTGATCAATTCTGGACTTAAACCGTGAATCCCTAAATCGATCACAGTACGCTTTCCTACCTCGATAATTTCGTTTTCAATCTGCTTAGTCGTTTTCTTTACTACTTCTTCAATTCGAGCGGGGTGAATACGACCATCTGTCACTAAACGGTGCAGCGATAAACGGGCGATTTCTCTTCTGACGGAGTCAAAACAAGAAAGAATAATCGCCTCTGGGGTATCATCAACAATGATTTCAACACCTGTTGCCGCTTCTATGGCACGGATATTTCGCCCTTCTCGACCGATAATACGTCCTTTAACATCGTCTGAATCAATATTGAATACAGAGACACAGTTTTCCACTGCTTCTTCTGTCCCGATACGCTGAATGGTATTGATGATGATTTTCTTGGCTTCTTGTTCTGCCGAAAGCTTAGCTTCTTCGATCGATTTTTGAATAAAAGACATGGCCTCTGTTCTAGCACTGTCTTCTAAGGAAGCGATCAATTCCTTTTTAGCATCTTCTGTAGTGAGACCAGAAACGACTTCCAATTGTTCTTGGTAGCGTTTTTCGGCTTTTTCTAATTCTGCCTTTTTGCGATCGATATTTTGGATACGCTGATCAAAGTTATTTGATTTTTGTTCTAAACGCTCGTTAACGTTTTTTGTTTTTGACAATTCTTTGTTTAGGGTGTTCTCTTTTTCGCGGGCGCGTTTTTCAACTTCGCTAATCTTTTTTTCGCGGTTAAAGATGACTTTTTCGTGTTCTGCTTTTAATTCGATAAAACGCTCTTTTGCTTGTAGCATTTTATCCTTCTTTATTCTGTCAGACTCTTGGTGCGCTTTTTTAATTATGCGCTTTGCCTGCTGTTCGCTTTTCTTGATACGGTTTCCCGCTTTAGTGCGTTGTGCGATTTGCATGGCGATTACGCCCAGTAATCCCCCACCAACTGCTGCACCTATAATGAGTATTGTTGTTGTCATTGCTATTGTGATTAAATCAAAAAAGCCTGCATCGGTCTAGGATTTGTATAAACTCCATAATAACAGGATTGCGGCTAACCTATGGATCAAGGATCTGTTCTAGACAGCATGCTTTTACCATATGGACTCACCTCTTTTAAAAAAAAGTTCGTTGAGTTTATCAAAAAAGTAAACCAATACAGGCAGTAAGTGTATCTATCTTAAAGAACGCATCAGAAAGTAGCCATGTGCTCTTCGATCATTTGATTGAGATGATCGATCGTAGCGGTATCCATAGCGGTACTTTCTTTTTCATTTTGGCGGTTTTGCTCCACTTGAGTTGCATATTGCAACGCACACATGGCCAAGACGTCTTGCTTGTCGCGCACCGCATAGTTTTGTTCCAACTGTTTGATCATTGCCTCAATTTTTTTAGCCGAAGCACGTAAAGCTTCCTCCTGTTCTGGAGCCACAGATAAGGGATAAACCCTGTCTGCAATAGTCAATTTTATTTTTAGCAAATCACTCATACTATTCTCTATGCTAGCTGTTGTAACTGGTCGATACAAGTATCTACTTGTTGTATCAGCGCATTGATTTTATGTTTGGTTGTCGCATTACTTTCGTTACTGCCGAGTAAGGAATTCGCCATGGTCAATGAATCGTTTTCTTTTTTCAACGCCTGCTTCTCTTCTTCGATTGTTTTAAGCTTAGATTGATTATCTTCTAGCTGTTGACGAAGGGATTCGAGCGCATAGTGATTGTCTTTTAACTTATTTAACAACAGCACTATATTCTGCTCGAGCTGGGCAACACGTTGATTGGATTCATTCATAACGCCTTCTTTACTCCTATATTCAAAGGTAGGGAATTTTATCTTTGCCTTAGTTTTCCCAAAGCCGCATTTTAAATTTTAACAGAATTTTTAAACTTTTGAAAGGCTAGAATTAAGTAATTCAAAAGCCTTCTCCCCTAAGGCTAAGGGAACTAAAAAATAATCGTGATGATAAGCCGCAATCACATTACACGGAATATTCGCTGCCGCTAATACCCCGGATACTTTTGCGGTAATTCCTACCGCTTCTAAAGCAGTATTGTCCGCCAATTGAATACAACGACAAGGGAAAGTAAAGGGTATTCCTGCAGCTTTTTCTTGGGGAATTACATAAGACAGTCCTTCTTCCTCTTTGAACTGAGCAAAGGGGAGAATTCCCGTAGGGCAATCTTGGGTGTAGACATAAACAGTGGGATGTAAAACGAATTTATAGTCCATAACGGTAACCAATGTACATTTTTTATATCTTTAAACTACCTAAATCTTAAACATGTTACGTCTAACGTTCCTACTCTGCCTTTTGGCCTCTGGCCTACTTTGTGGCCAGCAAACCTCTCCCCTAGATATTCTTTTCCAAGATCAAACTCCCCTGCGTGTCCAAGTACGTGACTATCCAGAAGCAAAAAAAGCCTTTACTCAATATCGTTTAAAAGTCATTAGTGGCTCTGTTGTAGGTGCCTCTGGAATAATTTTACTCAATCACTCTTTAGGCAGTATCTCCCCTAGAAACCCACATGAATGGGCGGTTACTGGGATGGGAGTAGGACTTGTAACGGCGGGATTATTTATTACTAAGGGAGCCAAAAAAAAACGCCAAGAAGCCAAAGACATTGTAAAAGAAAAAAAGGCCATCGCTTTTCAATGGCAACCCAATGGTTTAAGGATCTCTTTTTAAACTTTGTTCAATATTCTTTGTACTTTGAGCCGAAATAAATTTTCAGCAAATGCGATCTTATTTAAACTATATTTTAGTCCTGTTTTTGTTCGTTCAGTGTGGTGAAAAAGTCCTTCCAGAAGGGGCCATTGAACTTCCTAGAAAAATTCGAGAAACCTCTGGTCTTGCCACCCTCAATAATCAATTTCTCACCTTTAACGATTCTGGTGGAAAAGCCACTTTATACGCCATCAATCCAGATGGAACCGGCTTAAAAAAGCACAAAATAAAAGGCGCCATTAACCGCGACTGGGAAGACATCGCTCAAGACAGCATTTATTTTTATATCGCTGATATGGGCAATAACTTCGGCAATAGAAAAGATTTGACCATTTATATCGTCCAGCATGACTTTAGCTTAGTGGATTCTATCAAAATAAGCTATGCTAGCCAAGAGAAATTCAAGAAACGCAAAAAACACAAATACGACGCAGAAGCCTTGATGGTCTATGGAGATTCTTTATTGTTGTTTTCAAAAAACCGAAAGTCCCATAAGACACAACTCTATGTTTTCCCTAAAAAAGGCGGAGAATACCAGCTCACTAAACGCAAAACTTTTGATGTAAACGCGCTAATCACCGGGGGAGATTATGACCACAAGACTAAAAAGTTAGTGCTAACCGGCTACCTTCCAGACTATACACAATACATCTTTAAGGCAGAAAACTTTTCTTTAGACAAGCTTGACCAAGTCAATATCGAACGTTACCCGCTCGCCTTTGAAAACGCACAGGTCGAGGCCACTAAAATTTTAGCCGATGGCAGCGTTTGGATTAGTTCTGAAGGTGAAGACATCAATGTTCCTTTTATTTACAAAGTGGACTTTGATCAGCTCAAAATTCCCTAATGTTGAACCCTTAAAATTAAGCTTGATTTATGAAACTAGTACACTTTTTCACTTCCTCAAAAGCATATCACGATATAAGTTTATTATTCGCCAGACTCTTTACGGGCTACCTCATGCTCACTTTACATGGCTGGGGGAAAATCACCGCTGGTACAGACCGCTGGCAAGGCTTGGGAGCTGGTTTAAGCGATTTGATTGGGCTGGACTTTTTAAGCATTCCTTTAGGCTTTATGGCCAGTTTTGCCGAATCGATTGGCGCTCTATTAATTATCCTAGGTTTATCCACCCGCCCTGCAGCTTTCTTATTGGCTTTTACCATGTTTGTCGCGGTGTGTAAAAAAATTCCTGGCGGTATCAAAGGCGCAGAATTGCCCGCCCTCTTCCTTTGTCTCTCACTTGTTATTATGCTCTCTGGCGCAGGAAAGTACAGTATAGACTACCTCCTTAAACAAAAAAAATAAAATGTTAATACCCACTATATATTTGTTGCTTAGTTTTTTTCAGGCTCCCGCCAAAATGGACGATGCTGCAATGGTTGGAAAATGGAAGCTTACTAGAAAAACACCCCTTGAGGGGCCAAATAGCTGCTTGGTGGACAACCTCACCTTTTATGATAACAACGCATTTGAACTAGTCTTTAAAACCATCATCTCTAATGTTGAAAAAGTTTATACCTATACAGGGCAAATCAATAGTCAAGGGGATGCAAATATTGCTTTAGGCGATGGTGTTGCTTATTTAAAAAACTTTAAACAGGTAGAAAACAAAATTGATTTTCGCTTTGAATATGGTGAGAATCTCGGGATGTTTTGCACAAGAGAAAATCACCCCTATCCACATCAACATCTTCCGCATGAGATCAAGGGAGAAAAAGTAAACCCCTAAAATAAAACATGAATCTACTCTCTGTCGAAGGGGTTGGTAAAACCTTTCAGGATAAAGCGATATTTGAAAATATCTCCTTTGGGATTAATCAAGGGCAAAAGATTGCCTTAATCGCTAAAAACGGTTCTGGAAAGACCACCCTACTCAAAGTGATTGCTGGAGAACTTTCTCCAGATCAAGGAGAAGTCAATCAACGCAAAGACTTACGGGTTTCTTTTTTGGCGCAAGAGCCTATTTTAAATCCACAACTCACCGTAGAAGAATGTATCCTTCAATCAGGGAACGAAATTCTACAGATCATCCAGCGCTATGAAACGGCCCTGCTGCATCCAGAAGATGAAGAGGAATATCAAGCGGCGTTTGAAGCCATGGACCAGCATCAAGCCTGGGACTTTGAAACCCAATACAAGCAAATCCTTTTTAAACTAAAGCTAGATCAGCTAGAGGCTAAAGTGGGCAGCCTGTCTGGGGGACAACGAAAACGTATTGCCCTTTGTATCGCTCTGCTCGAAAAACCCGACTTATTGATCCTTGATGAGCCCACGAACCACCTTGATCTAGAAATGATCGAATGGCTTGAAGCTTATTTTGCAAAGGAGAAATTTACCCTCTTGATGGTAACCCACGACCGCTATTTCTTAGAACGGGTCTGTAATGAAATCATTGAATTAGACAACGGAGAGCTCTACACCTATAAAGGCAACTATTCTTATTACCTCGATAAACGAGATGCGCGTATCGTTCAAGAAACTACTGAAGCCCATAAAAACAAACAGCACTTTAAAAAAGAATTAGAGTGGATGCGCCGCCAGCCTAAAGCGCGTACAACAAAATCAAAATCCCGCATTGAAGACTTTAAAGTCATCAAAGCAAAAGCGCACCAGCGTCGTCAAGAACACGAAGTCCAACTAGAAATCAACATGGAACGCCTAGGGACAAAGATGATTGAGATGCATGCAGTAGGAAAAGCTTATGGTGACAAAGTTATCTTAGACAAATTTGACTACAACTTTCAACGGAACGACCGCATTGGGATTATTGGGAAAAACGGGACAGGAAAATCGACCTTCCTCAACCTACTCACAGGAACAGATAAAGTAGACAACGGAAAGATTGTCAGGGGAGAAACCGTGAAATTTGGCTATTATACTCAAGGGGGAATTGAGGTAAAGGAAGGCCAAAAGGTGATTGAAGTCATTCGAGAATTTGGGGAATTTATTCCCCTCAAAAAAGGGAGAAAAATTTCTGCCCAACAACTCTTAGAACGCTTTCTCTTTGACCGCAAGAAACAATATGACTTTGTCGAAAAACTTAGCGGAGGAGAAAGAAAGCGCCTTTATTTATGTACGGTTTTAATTCAAAATCCCAACTTCCTTATCCTCGATGAGCCTACAAATGACCTTGATATTGTCACCCTCAATGTTTTAGAAAGTTTTCTGTTAGATTTTCCAGGATGTTTGATTGTAGTCTCCCACGACCGCTACTTTATGGATAAGATTGTCGACCACTTATTTGTTTTCCGCGGAGCGGGACAAATCGATGATTTTCCCGGGAATTATTCCGACTTTAGAACCTATGAAGACAGTCAACCAAAGGAGGAAAAATCCAAAGATGGCAAAGCCAAAAACGATTGGAAAAACCCAAAAGATCAAGGAAGTGGTTTATCCTATAATGAGCAAAAAGAATTTAAACGTCTTGAAAGAGACATCGCTCGTTTAGAAGAAGAAAAAGCTGGGATGGAAATTCGCTTTACAGCGCCAGACATTACCCCAGACGAAATTACCGCCCTATCCATTGAACTCAATACTTTGACCGCGACCATAGAAGAAAAAACAGAACGCTGGTTTGAACTTTCGCTCTTAGCTGATTAGACCATTAACCACAACAAACTAATACAAGTAAAACCCACTAAAGCGATCAACAGGGTCATGATGGACCAGGAACGAAAGGTTTCTTTTTCGGTTAGGCCTAAATATTTACTCACCAGCCAAAATCCGCTGTCGTTTACATGAGATAAAATAGAAGCTCCCGCTGCGATGGCGAGAACGATTAAAGCCTTTTGCGGAGCATTCAAAGCATCCTCCAATAAAGGAGCCGTAAGACCCGCTGCGGTAATCATCGCTACAGTGGCAGATCCTTGTAACAATCGAATGCATACCGCCGCTAAAAAGGCGAACAACAATACAGGAACTCCTTGTGCTGCAAAGACCTCTGCCAGCATCTTCCCGGCATTAGTGGTGATTAACATTTGCTTAAAGGTCCCCCCTGCGCCAGTTAATAAAATAATCAAGCCAGCTGGGGCCATAGAACGATTCGCTAATTGATTGAGCGCTTCTGAAGATACTCCGCGCTTTTTTCCTAAGATATACCACGCCACTATATTCGCAATCAATAAAGCCCCAAAAGGATGACCGATGAGCCCTAGCGTATTCCCTATAAAAGAAGAAGTATTTTGAAGTAAACCAAAAGAGCCGACAAGGGTATTCAAAACAATCAATCCTAAGGGTAAACCGATAACCAGCAAGACCGCGCTTAAAGTAGGAGGGCTTGCATTTTCTTGCTGCTTTTCTGCGGTAGATAGAGCGGGTGCTTTCACCATGATTTTTTCGCTAATCATTCGGGCAAAAAGGGGTCCACTTACTGCCGCGGTAGGAAGCCCTACAATAAATCCAAAGGTAATTACCCACCCCAGATTAGCCGATAGAATTTCTGCCACAGCCACGGGCCCAGGTGTCGGCGGTATAAAGGCATGGGTGATGGCAAGACCTGCTAACAAGGGTAAGCCATAAAATAAAATGGACTTCCCCGTTTTGCGTTGCAGCGAGTAGACAATAGGAACCAAAAGAATAAAGGCAACATCAAAAAACACGGGAATCGCCAGTAGAAAGCCCGCACAAACAAGGGCCCAATCCGTTCGTTTTTCACCAAAGGATTGTAAGAGTTGTTTGGCTAAAGCTTCAGCCCCACCAGAATGCTCTAACAGCCCGCCTAATAGGGTGCCCAGTCCTACTACTATGGCCACAAAGCCTAATGTATTTCCCATCCCCTCTTGTAGCGTACTCAAAATCTCTGGGATTGATATACCCGCAAAAACCCCTACACTAATACTCGAAAGCAACAGGGCTAAAAAAGCGGGAAGTTTAAAACGTAAGATCAATAACAACAGTAAAGCTATTCCGCCTAATACTGCCCAAAGCAATGCATAGTCCATCCTAATTCAATTTGTTTGTT
>JBELLO010000016.1:0-22944 GCA_042096495.1 Candidatus Arcticimaribacter sp. | reverse complement strand
TTGTTTTGCCACACAGTTTTGCAGCATAAATTTTCCGTTTTTATCATCTGCATTGGTCAAAGCAAATGCGCTTTTGGGCAAATGATCAAAGAATTGTTTTTTTACATCACGGTAAGCGGCAAAGGATTTATGGTAATCTAAATGGTCGTGACTAAGGTTTGTAAAAACACCTCCTGCAAACATCAATCCTTTGATTCGATCTTGAGCAATACCATGAGAGGAAACTTCCATAAAGCAAAACTCAACTCCAGCATCAACCATTGCTCTTAAATAAGAATTGATTTGTAAGGGGTCTGGGGTGGTATGTGTTGCGGGGATTTCTTTAGATAAATATTTAACCACTATGGTCGATAATAACCCAGTGGCAAATCCTGCTTGTTCAAACAAACGATAAAGCAAAGAGGTCGTGGTGGTCTTGCCGTTTGTTCCTGTTACTCCAATAAGCTTTAAGTCTTTTGAGGGTTGATCATAATAATTAGAAGCCAAAATAGCTAGGGCAGCACGACTGTTTTCTGTCGCAACCCAAACAATATCCTCTGGGAAATCTTGTGGCTTTTCTTCTCCTACAACTGCGATGGCACCCTTGTCTATGGCTTTTTGAATATAAGCATGACCATCAACAGCGTCCCCTATAATCGCGACAAATAAGTCTCCTTGTTGCACTTGCCTAGAGTCAAAGGCAATGGCCTGAATTGAAACATCGGTTCGCCCTTGAGTAGCTTCAATTTGTACACCAAAAAGTAGATCTTTTAACTGCTTCATGACAATTCTAATGTTATGCTTGAATTTGACTTAATCGCAGTACCCGATCGCAACGACTGTCGCTTAACACGCCCTTTGCCTTTAAGGGTTACCTTTAATCCCATTTGCTCTAAAATCACCAGGGCTTCCATAGCAGGCATCCCCTTTACATTAGGTACTTTTTGAGCGAGAATAAGCTCTTGTGTAGGAATTGGATTTGCTGTTTTTAAATGCAGGGAATCCACGCCAACTATGACCTCTTTTGGGGTAGAATAATACATTTTTCGGGCAATCTCTTTAAAGACTGGCGCAGCTACAGTTGCCCCATAGTAGCCCTTATTTTTATTCGGCTTATAGACTAATACAATGGCAGAATATTCTGGATTTTCTGCAGGGAAATAGCCCACAAAACTAGAGATGTACTGCATATCATCTGTTGCATAATCTACTTGACAAGTCCCCGTTTTACCGGCCATCGTAAACGCCTCATCTTTAATTCGATTTGCTGTTCCCCATTTTTTATCTACCACATTAAACATCATTTCTCTTACCTTGTCTAAGGTCTCTTGAGAGCAGATAGAGGGATTGATTACTTCTTTTTCAAAGTGTTTTACTGTTTCCTTATCGGTCGATTGAATTTTATCGATAAAGCGTGGTTTGACCATTTCACCGTTATTTGCCACAGCATTGTAAAAGGCCAACGTTTGCAAAGGAGTTAATTCAACACCATAACCATAGGCCATCCAGGGAAGTGTAATTCCATTCCAATTCTTATCAGTTGGATAAGGAATTTTTGGCTGGCCTTCGCCTAAAATAGAAACACCTAACTTTTCATTTAGCCCCATATTATAAAGGCGATCGATAAACTTTCGAGGTTGATTTTTATAATGGTTATTGACCATTTGTACTATCCCCGTATTAGAAGAGACTTCAAAGGCCTTTGAATAGGGAATCAGACCATATCCCCCTTTTTTAGAGTCCCTAACTTTAAACCTTTTGTAGAAGGTGAGTAAACCATTTTTAGTGTCTACTAATTCGTGAGGTTTAATCACTTTATCCTCTAAGGCAGCAATCATCGCCATTAATTTAAAGGTCGATCCTGGCTCATAGGTCACCCCCACAGCATAGTTTAGCTTTTCATAATATTTCCCCTCTTTAGTTCTTGCGAGATTAGCAATTGCTTTTACTGCACCAGTCTTAGTTTCCATGACAACCACGGTTCCATGTTCTGCTTCATATGCTTCTAATTGACGCAACAAAGCATGATGGGCAACATCTTGTACATTGACGTTGATGGTTGTATAAACATCATAACCTTCGGTAGGTTCTTTTTCATTGTTATCGTTGATAGGCTTCCACTGTCCATTAGCAATTTTTTGCTTTAGGCGTCTTCCATTCTCTCCTTTTAAATACTGGCTAAAAGCACCTTCTAAACCTACCCGTAAAAAATTACCCGCTGGGTCTGGCTTTTCATAACCAATGGTTCTTTCTGCGATTTTCCCAATTGGATGTTCACGGATAAGTTTTGACTCAACAATCAAACCTCCTCTCAATGAAGGCATTGAAAAGAGAGGAAGTTGTTTGATTTGCTGATATTCAGAATAGGTTAAGTTCCGCGCGATTAGCGTGTATCTATTGCCCGTTCGCTTTGCTTTTTCAAGCATTGCCAAACATTGATTTGTTGTTTTATCTAAAAGGGAGGAAAGCCCTTGAGCAAGTTCTTTTTTATGGGTTTGGAATCTTTTGTCACTCACCACTTTTGCGTCCCATCTAATTTCATACCTCGGGACAGTAGTCGCTAGCAGGCTTTGATCGTCGGCATAAATATTTCCCCGGCTAGGCGCCAAAACAAAATTCTTAACTGTTCTTTGCTTCGCCAAAGCGCGATACTTCTCCCCCTCTTGGGTTTGAATAAAAACCAATTTCCCTATTAAGACAAAGGCAAACAAGAACAAGCCTACCACAAAGAGGTAGAAACGATTCATAATATGTTTGTCGTTGACTTCCATTATTCTGCGCGCTTTAATTTAATGGGAGGAGCAGCGGCTGGTCCCACTCCTTTTTCTGCTAATCTTGCTGCAACTCTTGATTCCATCTTAAGACGCATTAATGAAGCCCGTGTCTCTACAAACTCACTTTTGACCTCTTTGATCTCGCTATTTAATTGAGCAATAGTGTATATTTTTCGATCAGCGCTATGCCCACTCGCAATGATAACTAGGGCGAGAAAAGACAAGAACAACAGCATACGCCAGTTTTTTAACGCATCATCTTTGATCAAGAACTCTAAGTTCAAAAGGGCTAACAACTGATTCATATCTTTTGCGCAATTCTAAGTTTAGCACTTCGCGCTCTACTATTTCGTTTTATTTCTTCTTGGTCAGGAATAATTAGCCCCCCTACTTTTTTCATGGGGCAATCTCTATTGCCAAAAAAATCCTCTGGCGCCTGACCTTCAAAAACACCTTCGCGGATATATCGCTTTACTAAACGATCCTCTAAAGAGTGGTAAGCGATACAAACAAGGCGGCCATCTTTGACTAATAGTTCCCCACTTTGCAGGAGGAAAGTTTTAATCACCTCTAGCTCTTGATTCACTTCAATACGGATCGCTTGAAAGACCTGCGCAAGGGTTTTATTTAAAAAACGCTCTGGAATAAGTGGTTTTAAAACAGCAATTAAAGCCTGGGTTGTCTCGATTTTACTTTCTTCCCTCGCAGCAATAATTTGTTCTGCCACTCTGTAGGCGCCTTTAACTTCACCATAATTCTTTAAGATGGCTGTTAGGGCATCGATTGAGTATCGATTAACTACATCAGTGGCATCTAGCGTTCCTTCTTGATCCATGCGCATATCTAGCGGCCCATCAAAGCGAATAGAAAAACCACGCTTTTCTGCATCAAACTGATGGGAAGAAACACCAAAGTCTGCCAAGACACCGTTAAGCCGCTTAATACCGTATAGCTTCAAATAACGCTTGAGATCCCTAAAATTAGCTTCGATTAAAGTAAAACGCTCATCATCAATAGCGTTCTTGTGTGCATCTTGATCTTGATCAAAAGCAAACAACCTGCCCTCTGGGGCTAATTGGTTTAAAATTTCTTGTGAATGTCCTCCACCGCCAAAAGTGGCGTCTACATAGACACCTTTAGGGTCGGTGATAAGGGCCGCTACAGACGGCTGTAGTAATACTGGATCATGATAGCTAATCTTCGTCATCTTTATCCCCCATTACTTCTTCTGCAAGCGCACCAAAATCAACTGTTGCCTCACTTATCGCTTCTTCATAACGCGCTTTATCCCAGACTTCTAAAATATTTACAGCAGAAGAAATCACTATTTCGCGATTGATTCCCGCATGCTGTACTAGATCTTTTGGTATAAGTAAACGTCCTGTGTTGTCAATCTCTACTAAGCGAACCCCAGCAGTAAATCGACGTATAAAATCATTGTTCTTTTTATTGAAACGATTGAGTTTATTCACTTTCTCCATCAACGCTTCCCATTGCTTTAAGGGATACAATTCTAAACAAGCGTTAAATACAGCTCTTTTCAATACAAATCCATCGTGAAGACTCTCTGCCAATTGCTTTTTTAATGCTACAGGAAGCATGATACGCCCTTTGGCGTCAGCTTTTAACTCATATGTTCCTATAAAATGCTGCATCAGACTATTAAGCAATTGATTAGACCAAATATAATTGATAATTCCCACTTTTTTCCACTTAATACCACTTTGTTAATAACTTTCCCACTTTGCACAGCTAAATCCCTGTGTTTCAAATGAGGAAAAATTAAGTGGTGTTAGTCGGTTTTAATCCCTATATTTGACGGCTAATGCGAATGAGCCAAAAGGCATGGAAAAAACATTAACCAAAGAAGCAGACTACACTTATTTAGAAAAAGGAGAAGGCCAACCAATCGTTATTTTACACGGTTTGATGGGCGGACTCAGTAATTTTGCAGGTGTACTAGACTACTTCCCGGATAATGGTTATAAAGTCATTATTCCTGAATTACCGATTTATGATTTGCCGTTAAAGTCGACGAATGTCAAGGCTTTTGCAGAATACTTAAATGATTTTCTATCATTCAAGAACTTAAAAGATGTGATTCTTTTAGGAAATTCACTCGGCGGGCATATCAGCTTAGTTTTCTCAAAAACATATCCAGAATTAGTCAAAGGTCTTGTTTTAACAGGCAGCTCTGGGCTATATGAAAACAGCATGGGTGAAAGCTATCCCAAAAGAGGTAATTATGACTACATCAAAACTAAGAGCGAAGAGGTTTTTTATGATCCAGCCGTTGCGACAAAAGAAATCGTAGACGAAGTATTTGAAACGGTCAACGACCGCAACAAACTAATCAAAACACTTGCTATTGCTAAAAGCGCTATACGACATAACATGGCTAAAGACTTACCAGCTATGTCAACACCCACCTGTTTAATCTGGGGAAAAAACGATGGTGTTACCCCACCAGATGTAGCAGAAGAGTTCAACAAACTCTTACCAGACGCAAGTTTGTTCTGGATTGACAAATGTGGACATGCTCCCATGATGGAACACCCTGTTCTATTTAATGAGATTCTACACAACTGGCTTAAAGCTAAGGAATACTAAATCGTCGCCATGCGCGTAATTCATTCTGAATTTGTCATCAGTAATACTGATGTTGCAAAATGCCCAAAAGAACCTTTGCCAGAATACGCCTTTATTGGCCGTTCTAATGTGGGAAAATCTTCTTTAATCAACACCCTTTGCGCAAGAAAAAATTTAGCCAAAACCTCTGGTCGCCCTGGAAAAACACAACTAATCAATCACTTTAAGATCAATAAAAATTGGTTTTTAGTTGATCTCCCTGGGTATGGCTACGCCAAAACTTCAAAGACCACCAAAAAGGCTTTCCAGCAACTCATTACGCGATACTTTGAAAAGCGCCAACAATTGATTTCTGCCTTTGTATTAGTGGACATTAGGCATGAACCACAAACTGTTGATCTAGATTTTATGGAATGGCTGGGAACAAATTTTATCCCTTTTGCCATTATCTTCACAAAAGCAGACAAGCTTAAACCCCTCGCCAGAGAGCGAAATGTCAATCATTATCTTGCTAAAATGAAGGAAGAAATGTGGGAAGAAACCCCACCGTATTTTACCACGTCTTCACTTCATAAAACGGGCGTTGAAGAAATTCTAGCTTATATTGAGCAACTCAATACAGAATTCAAGGAGTCTCGCTAAGCCTTTCCCTTTCTATCGATCTTTAGATTTGTAGCGAAATATTCACAAAAATCATTCATTGTCGCGGTCATCTTTTCATTTTGTGTGGCGCGATAAAAAGTCTGTGCCATGGTCACTAAAGACTGATGAAAAAAGACATTCATTTGATCAATAGGCATTTCTTTAACCCATAGATCCATGCGAAGTGTTTCTTGATTTTTTCCATCCCACAAAGACATTAAAAGCGCTTGCGCTTCTTCTTCATTGACCCCACCATCTGGCGCAGACCAAACGATTTTTTCTGGGATCTTATTTTCGTCTAACTGCACATCAATCTTGATGTTGGTTTCTTTTCCTTCACTCATTATTTTGCGGGTTTGTAATTTGCCTTAGTAAATAGTTCTTGTGCTGGTGTAGCCAGTATTTGTTGTGGGGTCTTATCAGGGTTTTTTGCCACATAAGCGCGGACAATTTGCCACCCTAACCACTGCCCTATTTTACCCGGACTTTGATTGTCTATCTCTAGATAAAATTTAGAAAAAGGGGCTGGCTCAATAAAGCGCAACAAATAACTTGATTGGGTTTTGTAAAGCAATTCATTTTCAATAAAATACTGCCATATAAAGCGTTCGTTTTCCTTTACCCAATTCATTTCTTTTTCGGTATAGCTTATCTTAATTTCATCTGAACGATTAGGGAGTAAAAGGTCCTTGATGTAATAGCGTTTTCCGTAATATATCATTTGGGCCAATAAGGTTCTATCTGTCGGAGCAGGAACAACCGTTAGGGCAAACTCATCTGATAAATGCGCCCCTAAATAAGCAATGTCCATATCTCGAACAATATATTGTGGAATCCCTTCATACAAGGGGTTTTTAGCCCCTAAAAAAGTGTCTAAAGAAATTAAAACCAAAGAGTCTGTATAGACCGTCTTATTTTGGTAATCAACATTGTTTGTAAGCAAGATTACCTTTGGATCTTCTAATCTTGGGAAATAATATTTGATATGCTGAAAAAGAGGCTTTAACTGTTTTTCGAAAGGAGCTAAAGACGGATAAACCTTGCTGATCTCTCCTTGTAAAAGCACCTGTAAACTATCGCGTTGACGTTTTTGCCAGATACTGTCTGGATATTGCGCTGGAAACAAATAGGGATAGTCGTGTTTGAGTTGGTAGAAATCTTCCTTAGAGGCGTTAAAGAATTTTTGATCAAAACGATCTAAGGTGATGTTAACGGGGATTTTTGCGATTTCTTCTTCAACGGCATTCGAAGAAGAACATGCTGAAATGGCAAAAAATAGTGTTCCAAATAAAAGAAATGATAAAAATGAAGGAAATTGTCGTTTCATTATGCTTGTTTTTTTCACCCTCATCAAGAAGTTTGCTATTTTTATACAAAGTTACATGCAAAAAATAGAGTAGCGATGAAAAGTCCAGAAAAAGTAATTGAACATATTGTTAAGTGGCTTGATGATTATGCAGATAAGGCTCAAATGAATGGATTTGTGGTGGGTGTATCTGGCGGAATCGATTCTGCCTTAACCTCAACCTTGTGCGCAAAAACAGGTCGTCCTGTGATTTGTTTAGAAATGGAGATTCACCAAGAAGAGAATCAAGTTTCAAGAGCAAAAAATCATATTGCATGGTTAGAAGAAAATTTCCCAAACGTTAGCCATCACTCCTTATCACTTAGCGGGGTATTTGACGCTTTTAAAGACATTCTTCCTCCCACCGATCAAACAGATCAAGCTTTTTTAAGTTTAGCGAATACAAGGGCTAGGTTACGCATGTCAACCCTTTATTATTTTGCTGCATTACACCGCTACCTTGTTGCTGGAACAGGGAATAAAGTTGAAGATTTTGGCGTAGGCTTTTACACAAAATACGGCGATGGTGGAGTGGATCTAAGCCCCATCGCAGATTTGATGAAGTCTGAGGTTTTTGCACTTGCTAAAGCACTAAATGTCAACCAAGAAATTCAAAATGCTGCCCCGACAGATGGACTATGGGGAGATGATCGTACAGACGAAGATCAATTAGGTGCAACCTATAACGAATTAGAATGGGCAATGCGAAATGTTGACGCAGCTACTGAAGGCTTTTCTGAAAGGGAAAAAGAAGTAATGAAGATCTATTTAGCTTTTAATCGACAAAACAAACACAAAATGGATCCCATTCCTGTTTGTGTTATCCCAGATGCATTACTATAAAACCCGGTTTAACTTATTAGACACGAGGCGTCTTAATTGATAGTAACTCATTACATCTTCAAGCAATCCGGTATGCTCTTGAGCGGGGTTTTCCATCTCTGCCTGCAGCGATTCTATTTTACGATTGACTAGATGCTTGCGTAAACTCAAAATCGTTTCTGTTACCATCAAACCGATTTGTTGATCTCTGGTTTTGACAAAAATATTTTTCTTATCCCATTGATGCAGACTGTACTTTTCTTCATTCATTAAAATAGTACTTACCAGACTGCTCAACTCTGGGGTTAAAGTGGGCATTAGCTTATCAATCGACAATATCCCCTGTGTTTGAAACTGCTCTAAAAGCACAAAAAATAATTTTCTAAAATCATCATTCGCTAATTCAACTTCGTCTTGCTGTAGGTCTAAAAATATTTTTTCATAGACTTTTGCTTTGACTTGCGTGATTTCTTCTTCTACCTCGCTATTCTCTTCAGAGAACTGTAAAACAGACTCTTGGAAGATTTCTTCGCGATCTCCATATAGCATTAAAAGGGTGATGATCTGTTTTTCTAACTCATATAACTCATCTACCTTTAGTGCAGGTGCAACGGGTTGCACTACCTGCATTTGGGGAGCGTTAGGCTTTCGTTTATTTTGTGAATTGACTTCTTTGGCTCTTTTTTGCGCTAAAGCGCTAAAAAGGACTTCCTCAGAAATTTCCATAATTGCAGCACAGCTTTGCACATACACCTCTCGCTGGATTGCATCGGGTATTTTTGCAATACTATCGACCATATCCTTGATAGTTGCTGCCTTTTTTACAGGATCGTTTTGGGCTTCTTTCATCAAGAGAGAAGCCTTGAATTGTATAAAATCTTTTGCGTTTTCGCTAAAAAAAGTTTGCACCTCTTCTAAGCTATGGGATTTTGCAAAGCTATCTGGATCTTCCCCTTCTGGAAAAGAACATACTTTCACATTCATTCCCTGAGACAGGATCATGTCTATCCCGCGCAAGGCTGCTCTTAAACCCGCTGCATCCCCATCAAATAAAACAATGATGTTTTGAGTGAGACGCTGTATCAAGCGAATTTGCTCTTGGGTCAATGCAGTCCCAGAAGAGGAGACAACATTTTTAATCCCTCGCTGGTGCATTTGAATCACATCGGTATAACCTTCGACTAAATAACAACAGTCCTCTTTTGCGATGGTTTGCTTTGATTCATACAAACCATAAAGGACTTTACTCTTGTGGTAAATTTCGCTTTCGGGAGAATTGAGATATTTGGCTGTTTTCTTATTATCTCCTAAAATTCGCCCCCCAAAACCTACTGTACGCCCCGCCATACTCTTGATCGGGAAAAGTACTCGCCCACGAAAACGATCTATCTTTCGCTCTTCGATGGTGAGCCCTGTCTTTTCTAAAAACTCGAGCTTATATCCTTTTTCTAAGGCTGTCGAAGTAAAAGCATCTTTGGTTTCTAAGGCATAGCCTAAGTCAAAGGCCTTTATTGTTTCATCGGTAAAGCCGCGTTCTTGAAAATAGGTCTTCCCGATTGCTTTCCCTGCGCTGCTTTCCCAAAGGTTGTTTTTAAAATAGTCTAAGGCAAATTCTGATACCAAAAGCATGCTTTCTCTCGCATCTCTTTTGGCCTTTTCTTCATCTGTTTGCTGAGTTTCTTCGATTTCAATATTGTACTTTTTCGCTAGATACCTGATCGCTTCTGGATAAGAAAAACGCTCGTGCTCCATCAAAAAAGCAACCACATTCCCTCCTTTTCCAGTACTAAAATCTTTCCAAATCTGTTTTACCGGAGAGACCATAAAACTAGGGGTACGTTCTTGTGAAAAAGGGCTGAGTCCTTTAAAATTACTCCCTGCCTTTTTTAAAGAAACAAAATCCCCTATCACCTCCTCTACACGAGCGGTGTCATAGACTTGGTCAATAGTAGTTTTTGTAATCAAAGGAAATAATTAATGGTGCTATAAACTTAAGAAAAAAGAACTTATTGCTTACGAGAAATAACGTAATTAACCATTTGTTCAAGCGCGTCCCTGTAGGCATCTTGAGGAAACTCTAACAGGATCGCTAATGCTTTTTGCCTAAATTCTTCCATCTTTTCTTCGGCATAGGTTAAACCTCCTGCTGCTTTGACCTTTTCAATCACTTGACGAACGCGTTTTTTATCTCGGTTGTATCTTTTCACAGATTGGATAATCCAATTTTTTTCTGCTGTTGACACATTATTCAAGGTATAAATTAAGGGCAAGGTCATTTTTTGCTCTTTGATGTCTATCCCGGTAGGTTTACCTATGGCCGTTTCACCATAATCAAATAGATCATCTTTGATCTGAAAGGCCATTCCTATATATTCCCCAAAAAGGCGCATCTTTTCTACCACATCATCGTCATCTTGAACAGTTCTTGCTCCCATTGCGCAACAAGCGGCTAAAAGGGTGGCTGTTTTTTGCCGAATAATATTGTAGTAGACCTCTTCTGTAATGTCGAGTTTACGGGCTTTTTCGATTTGCAATAACTCTCCCTCGCTAATTTCTCGAACAGCGACAGAGATGATTTTAAGTAAATCAAAGTCATTGTTCTCTATGCAAAGTAACATTCCCTTTGACAGCATAAAATCCCCTACTAAAACGGCGATTTTATTCTTCCACAAAGCATTGACAGAGAAAAACCCTCTTCTAAGGTTAGAATCATCTACCACATCGTCATGAACAAGCGAGGCGGTATGGATCAATTCTATTACGGCAGCACCGCGATAAGTTCTTTCGTTGACCTTGCCTTGATTGAGCATTTTAGCGGTCAAAAAGACAAACATGGGACGCATTTGCTTCCCTTTTCGGTTAACAATAAAATGGGTAATACGATTTAATAGGGCAACTTTAGAAGACATGGAAGCGGTGAACTTCTCTTCAAACAGCTCCATCTCTTCATATATCGGCTCCTTTATCTGCTCAACGACTTTCATTGCTCAAAGATACACTTTCATCAAGTGTTTTCTTGATTTTTATTGGCTAATTGCCCGCAAGCGGCGTCAATGTCTTTTCCGCGAGAGCGGCGAATCGTAGCAGTGATATGTGCTGCAGTAAGATATTCTATGTATTGATCGATGATCGCGGGATCTGCTTGTTGAAAGTCATCTTCCCCTATGGTATTGTATTCAATCAAGTTTACTTTTGAAGGGACTTGGCGGCAAAAGTTCACTAAGGCGCGAATATGTTCCATATCATCGTTAATCCCTTTCCAAACAACATATTCATAGGTCACTCTTTTCCCCGTCTTTTCGTACCAGTACTTTAAGGAGGCCAAAAGATCTTCTAGCGGAAACTTTTCTGCAAAAGGCATAATCTGTTCCCGTGTTGCTTGCACGGCAGTATGCAGGGAAACAGCAAGATTGAACTGCACCTCATCGTCTGCCATTTTTTTAATCAATTTTGGCAAGCCAGAAGTAGATAAGGTAATGCGCCTGGGAGACATTCCCAATCCAGCAGGGTCGGTGATTTTATCTATGGCCAAAAGCACATTCTTGTAATTCATCAAAGGCTCACCCATCCCCATAAAAACAATGTTTGATAGCGGGCGATTAAAATAAGCTTTGCTTTGTTGATCGATGGCAACAACTTGGTCAAAGATTTCATCTGGATTTAAGTTGCGCATACGGGCGAGCTTTGCCGTGGCACAAAATTTACAGTCTAAACTACAGCCCACTTGCGAGGAAACGCAGGCCGTTGTGCGATCTTTTACTGGGATTAATACCGACTCGACTATACGACCATCAAATAATTTAACGGCATTTTTAATGGTTCCATCTGCACTGCGTTGTTGTTGATCAACTGCAATGTGATTAATGGTAAAATACTCTTCTAATAAAGCCCGGGTATCTTTGGACAAATTGGTCATTCCATCAAAGTGATGGATGCCTTTATTCCACAGCCATTGATAGACTTGTTTTCCTCTAAAGGCCTTATCCCCTTTGGCTACAAAAAAATCTTGCAACTCTGTCAAAGAGTATGCACGTATATCTTTTTTTTCAGTAGCCATAAAGTGATTTATATAATCAACATGGCATCACCATATGAATAGAAGTTATACTTCTCTTTCACTGCAACGTCATAGGCTTCTTTGATAAAATCAGGATCAGCAAAGGCAGATACCATCATCAAGAGCGTTGACTTAGGCGTGTGGAAATTCGTGATCATACAGTTCGCAATCGCAAACTCATGTGGAGGGAAGATAAACTTATGCGTCCATCCTCTATAGGTATTCAACGTATTGACAGAAGAAACAGAGCTTTCAAGACCACGCATTACTGTTGTCCCTACCGCACAAATTTTTCTTTTATTGGCTTTTGCAGCATTGACAACATCAACGGCATCTTGCTCAATAATCAACTCTTCTGAGTCCATTTTGTGCTTCGATAAATCTTCTACCTCAACTGGGTTAAAAGTTCCTAAACCTACATGCAAGGTTAGCTCTGCTAAATCAACACCTTTAATCTCTAAACGCTTTAACAAATGTTTCGAGAAGTGCAGTCCAGCAGTAGGCGCAGCTACAGCCCCTTCATTCTTTGCATAAATGGTTTGATAACGATTCTTATCTTCATCATTAGGTTCACGCTTGATATATTTTGGTAAAGGAGTTTCTCCTAACTCTTTTAGCTTCTTTCTAAATTCTTCATAAGAACCGTCATAAAGAAAACGCAAGGTTCTTCCGCGAGAAGTAGTGTTATCAATCACCTCTGCTACTAAACTATCATCGTTCCCAAAATATAATTTGTTTCCAATTCTAATTTTTCTTGCAGGATCTACTAACACATCCCACAGACGTTGCTCTTCATTTAATTCGCGTAATAAGAACACTTCAATACGCGCACCTGTCTTCTCTTTGTTACCAAATAAACGGGCTGGAAAAACTTTGGTATTATTTAATACCATCACATCCCCTTCATCAAAGAAATTAATAACATCCTTAAACTGATGGTGTTCGATGGTGCGTTTTTCGCGGTTTAAAACCATTAAGCGTGACTCGTCTCTATTTTCAGCGGGAAATTCTGCTAAACGATCTTCTGGTAACTCAAAATTAAAATCAGATAGTTTCATATATCAAAGTGGGTGATAAAATAATTTTCTTAATAAAGGGGCAAATATACGTTCTGGAGATAGGGGTTGTCAAGTAAATGGCCTACTTTCGGTTGACTATTTTTCAACTACCTGAAAACCAGAGCTTTTAATGTCTTCCCAAAAGCCAGGGTAAGACTTACTTACAACTCCTGCATCGTTGATTGTTAAAGGGATTTTCAATCCCAAAGGTGCAAAAGCCATCGCCATTCTATGATCGTGATAGGTGTCGATCGATTGATCGGCTTGAAAGTTTTGTGTCGCAGCTAATTGTAAACTTTCGTCATCGACAGTGATTGTAGCCCCTAACTTGCCCAACTCTTTTTCAAGGGCCAAAAGGCGATCGGTTTCTTTGATTTTCAAGGTGTGCAAGCCGATTAAATCGCAGGCGACTCCTAGACCATAACAACTTACCGCTATTGTCTGCGCAATATCTGGCGCCTCGACTAAATCGAGTTCAATTTTTTCTGGGATAACAAAAGAAGCTTCTTTTTTAAGGATTAAAGTATTTCCTTCAAAATGACTTTCTACCCCTAATTGACGATAGATCGTTCTTAAAACGGCATCTCCTTGCAAACTATCTTCGCGGTAGTTGGACAAATGTATTTCGCCTTCTTCGGCTAGAGCGAGTGTGCTAAACCAGTAAGAAGCAGAACTCCAATCTGATTCAACTACTTGGACTTGTTTATCAACTACTTCTTGAAACGGAATTTGAATTGTTTTCCCTTCAAAATTAGTCTTGATTCCCAGGCGTTCTAACAACGCCAAAGTCATTTTGATATAGGGCAAGGAGGTAATTTCACCTTCCAGATGAAGGGTTAAGCCCTGCGCTAATTTTGGTGCAATTAACAATAAAGCAGAAATGTACTGGCTTGATATATTTGCAGGAAGCGTTACTTCTCCACCCTCTAATTGTTTTCCAACAATGGATAAAGGCGGATAGCCCTCTTCTTTTGTATAGCTAATATCCCCCCCTAATGCGTTTAAGGCATCGACAAGAAGTGCGATGGGGCGTTCTTGCATTCGCTGCGAACCCGTAAGAACGATGTCACTGTTTTCTTTGGTAGCAAAATAAGCAGTAAGGAAACGCATGGCTGTACCCGCATGATGAATATCTTTTAGCTTCCCCTCTGTATGTAATGCCTTGTGCATCGCCACAGAATCGTCAGAATTAGATTGATTTTCAATGGCTAATTGTGGATACAATGCTTGTAAAAGCAACAAGCGATTGGTTTCACTTTTTGAGCCCGTTATAGTGAGTTTTGCATGAGCTTTTTTGGTGGGGTGCTGTAAGGCTAATCGCATAAATACGGGACTATTTTAATTTTTTGTTTTGATGATGGCGATCGTGATCTCGTTTTGTTTTTAGATCGAGTTTTTGATCAAATGCAGCTTGAAGATCAGTCCCTGTTTGATTTGCAAGACACAACAAGACAAAAAGCACATCTGCGAGTTCTTCTCCTAAATCTTTGCTCTTATCACTTTCTTTTTCACTTTGTTCTCCATAGCGACGAGCGATGATACGTGCGACTTCACCTACTTCTTCGGTTAACTGAGCCATATTTGTCAATTCGTTAAAATAACGAACCCCATGGGTTTTGATCCAGTCGTCCACTACTTTTTGTGCATTTTGTATGTCCATGAAAAACTTTTTTACAAAGCTAAAGGAAGTTTCAACAACTACAAGAATTGCTTAGAGGTATTGCTTTATTTCTGCTAAATTTTCTACGATTGGGCAATGGTTGTGCAAAGCCTCGTCATGACTATTAAACTGAATGGCTTGCATGCCTAACGCAATTGCCCCCTCGATATCTGCCTCAAAACTATCACCTATCATTAGTGCATTTTTCGCTGTGGTTTCTGCTAGGGCAAGGGCTTGATTAAAAATATCGGGATGGGGTTTCTTTACTCCTGCCTTTTCTGCAGTAAGCACTACCTCAAAATAAGGTGCTAAACCAGCGTTAGCCATTTTCTTTTGTTGCACATTTTCAAAACCGTTGGTAATAATATGTAAACGATAGTTAGGCTTTAAATAATCTAACAGATCGATCGTTCCCTCAAAAATATGGGTATGGGTAGAGAGTTGATTGATATACCCTTCTGATAAGACGGTAATCACCTTATCGTTTTGCGGGCAGTTAACCGCTTCAAAAGTTTTTTGCAAGCGAACAAATCGCAATTCTTCTGTCGTGATTTTATTTTCGCGATACAATTTCCAGAAGGCGTGATTTATGGGGCCATAAGCCTCCATAAAAGTAGCGGTATTAAAAGGGAAGCTATAGGCAGCGAGTAATTGATCAAAAGTAGCTTGAGAATTCGCTTCAAAATCCCATAAAGTGTGGTCTAAATCAAAAAAAATATCAGTGAGCTTATGCTTATCTATCATGTGCCTTAAGATAATCAATAATGACAGAGCGATAGCCTTTATTTGCTTCAGAATTTTCTAACAATCGATTGCTCAAAGCAAAACTATGCACTGCAGAAGCAAGCGGAAGTTTACCTCCCATTACAATCAATTTTTTAATCCCTTCAACCGGACTGTATTGTCGCAAACTGTTTTCATTAGACACCACAGGAAAAATTTTTAAGGTAGTCGTCATTTCATTTGCCAGGTCATAATAATAAAACGGGACGGCAGTACTTGCGCGATACCCAATGATTTCTGGGAAACTTAAACTAAAATCTGCTTGCACTTCTTGCATGATCAAGTTGCGATAACTTTCATTAACAGTACTAATCCCCCAGGCATATCTTATTTTTTGAATCTTACGATGAATTAGTACATTCAAGCCCTTTCGCTCTTTTTCAAATTGATTGCTTTTTTTAATGGCAGGAAAAGAGGCGAGTAAACCCACTTCGAAATAATCGGCTACTCCTTTAATCAAACTTTGGAAAGCGTTATTTCTAATCGAAATACCACGGTCCATATTCGAGCCTTTTGAAAACAAAAAGAAGAAATAAGACTTGAATTTTGCCTTATAAAACAAACTTTTATACGCTTCAAAAGTATCCCAAGGATCTTTTCTAAATCCTAAAAGCACCATGGGCTGTTCAAATAATTCCCAAAAGTTTAGTCGATAAAGCGCCTTCCCAAAGGTCACTAAATTACTAAATACAGATTGATGTAAATACTTGTAAGGCGAGACCACTTCTATCAAGGGCATAAAACTTTCTGCAGAACTTTCTTTTATTATTAGATCTGGAAAGACATCTTTCAATAGCACTAACAATTCTGCTAACCAAAAGTCAACTACAGGGACTTCGGCGAAGCCTTTTCTAACGCAAAGACTTTGTTTTGCCTCAAAACGATCCAACTGATCTTTTACATGAGGCAAATATTCTTCATAACGAGAGATCAAATAAAAGGCTGCTGCAAAGAGGTCAAAAGGCAGGGCAGATTCTTTTTTTCCCACTTCAAAAAAGCAAGGGTAAGACTTCCAGGTTTTCATGCTAATAGTAACGTCTTGCACCCCTAATTCAAAAAGTAAAGGCACCGCTTCGACAAAAAATTCATTGCCTAAAGGGGCTTTACCATAACTCATTTTTGGCCCTGTATAAGCGATAAAGGTCTCTAACTTTGAGGTAAAATCAATCTCTATCCCTAAAGCTGTGGTAAACACATGCTTGAAGGTGTACTGGACTCTAGGAGTGATTTTTTGGCAAAAAACCAATAGCATTTATAAGATGTTTTCGTCTGCAAAGCTAAAGTAGCTTTTTTCAGAAACAATTAGATGATCTATGAGTTGAATATCGATGGCTTTTGCTGCTTTATTGATTTTTTCTGTCAAGGCGATATCTGCCTTACTGGGCTGTAAATTTCCGGTAGGGTGATTATGGGCTAAAAGTAGCCCAGTTGCCCCTACTTCAAGGGCTTTTTTAAGCAATAATCGCAAATCGACTGTAGTAGATGAAATTCCTCCTTTGCTCAAGCAATGACGGGTGATCACCTTATTTTGATGATTTAAATAGGCCACCCAAAATTCTTCATGAGCAAGAAAGCTCAATACCGGTTGAAACAATTGATAAGCTTTAGCACTACTGTTACACTGGAGTTGTTTGATAGGCTCTGCCAAATGGATGCGCTTTCCCAGCTCCAAAGCGGCTTTTATCTTTACCGCCTTTGCCAGTCCTATCCCCTTCCATTCCATCATTTTTTCTAAAGCCATGGCATGTAACTCCAGAATGTTATTGTCAACCGCAGATAACAAACGCTTCATCAAATGTACCGCCGACTCGTCCCTATTCCCACTTCCTATAAGCAAGGCTAGTAATTCTGCATTTGATAATTGTTGGGCACCATTTTGCTGCATTTTCTCTCTTGGGCGATCATCGATCGACCATTGTCTAATGGTAAAATGTGATGGTTTTTGTGACATGATTTGGGTTATTTTAATACATTCGTTAGGCAAGCTAAAAATACATATTTATGCATTACCCACCTGTTCATCATCAAGAAGGAAACTATGACAACATCATTCAATTGATGGAAATGTATCCTTTGGCCATCATTAATAGCTGCATGAATAATGAAATTGAAAGCACCCACACTCCGCTTATCTATCAAGCTAATGAGCAACTGGGGGAACTAATTGGACATATCGACAAATACAACCCCCAACTAGAGCATTTTAAAAACAATCCTGCCGTTCAAATTATCTTTAACGGACCACAAGTGTATATTTCGCCATCTGTTTACAGTACGACCCAATTACCCACCTGGAATTACTTTAAAGCGCATTTAAAGGGAACCCTAACCATAGAAAATGACCGTGAAAAAGTGAAACAGAGCTTGATCAATATGACCGCTTTTCTAGAGGGAGATCAACCCAAATACAAGCTAGATCCAGACAACCCCAGAATGGAAGCCGCGCTGGATTATATTGTAGGGTTTCGCATTGAAATCAATTCTTGGGAAGGCAAGTATAAAATCTCTCAAGACAAGAAGAAAGAAGATCGTGAAAGGGCAAAGGTCGCTATGCAAGCCGCTCGAACAAATACCGAAAAAGAAGTCGCTTTATTGTATTCGATGCACCAAACTAAAAAGAAGCAATAAGCGCAGACAACTTTTCCCAATCTAGATTGCCATAATTCCCAGAACTCATCATTAAGAGCGCTGTGCGGGAATAATTTTTCTCCAATAAATATTGATGCAAATCAACTGGAGCAGTAAAAACCTTTAGATTAGGGTGATCAAAAGCTGTAGTGATATCCTCAACTGCAATAGGAGCTCTTCCTTTTATTTTTAAAGCTTCTGGATCAAAGAAAACAATGGCTTCATCAAGACCGTTTAAACTGTGTTTATACTGTGGTAAAAAAACCGGATCAAGACTGCTATAAGTATGCAACTCTAAACACCCTATTGCATTCAATTCCTCAAATTGATGTCCTACTGCCTGGGCCGTTGCAAGGACCTTGCTGGGAGCATGAGCAAAATCTTTAAATAGATGCGCGGTTTTCCCTGTCGCCATTTTTTCTAAACGTTTTGACGCTCCTTTAAAACTTTCTATGGCTTCAAAAAAGTCCATTTCGTCCACTCCCATTAATTGACAAATCCATTTTGCCCCCGCAAGATTAGCCAGATTGTGATCGCCAAAAATAGAAAGCGGCAAATCCCCTTCGTCTGTCTGTAGATAGGTAACTCCCTCTTCTATTACTGCTTCAGGTTTTTGATAGCCTTGCTTTCTAATGGTGTTTTGTGTCGTGGCCACAAGACGCGTTAAAACAGGATCTTCTTGATTGTATACAATGGCTCCACCCGGAATAATCGTATCGATGTATTGTTTGAACTGATCTTGATAATCTTCTAGGGTAGGGAACACATTGATATGATCCCAAGCAATTCCAGAAATCAGGGTGACATGGGGCTTGTACCATAAAAACTTTGGTCTTAAATCGATGGGAGAAGAGAGGTACTCGTCTCCTTCAATCAACATAAAATCGTTATGCTCTGTTAAATGCACCATGGTATCAAAACCCTCTAGCTGTGCCCCAACCATAAAATCCACTTCTTGATCGTGATAATTCAACACATGAAGCACCATGGCCGTAATGGAAGTTTTACCGTGACTCCCCGCAATGACAACGCGCGTTTTATCTTTACTTTGCTCGTATAAAAACTCTGGATAAGAATAAATCGGCACGCCTTTTTCTTGGGCCGCTAAGAGTTCTGGATTATCTTTTTTGGCATGCATGCCTAAAATCACTCCATCTAAATCTGATGTAATTTTCTCTGAAAACCACCCCATGGCATCTGGTAACAAACCAGCACTTTGTAATCGCGATTTTGACGGTTCAAAAATAGCATCATCGCTTCCGCTAATTTCATACCCTTTTGTCTTTAAGGCTAACGCCAAATTGTGCATGGCACTCCCGCCGATGGCGATGAAATGAATTTTTTTCATAATGCTTTTTGCTGTTTTGTTTGCAGATCTTTCGCCCATTGAAAATAGGGATTGATACTAAGTGCGTTCTTAATCTCAAGCAGGGCTTGCTCTTTTTCTCCCATAGCCACAAATAGTTGCGCTTTTCGAAAATAAGCCCATTCGAGTGGGATGTTATAAACTGGACTTTGCTTGTCAATAAAATAATCAATAGCGCAAAGTCCTATGGCTGGAGACAAGTTGTTTAACACGCTATCTTCAGCAATTTTATAAGACAAATTCATCGAATGCTGCGCAAAGTATTCTGATAGATTTTGACTGCAAAAGGATTGTTTTTCAAGTAAATCAAACGCCTTTTTATAATAGTCCGTTGCTTGAGACTTCTTTGCTTCAGCTGTTGCGATAAACGCAAAAGAAAAATAAGCTTTCACTTGATCTAACTGCATTAAACGTTTTGCCAGCACTTTTGCTTTATCGATATCTCCTCCTATTAAAGACGGAACCATAGACAATGATTCAATATAAGCTTCAAGAGCGGGAAGATGATTGGGGTTTAACGCTAGCGCACGCTTAAAATTCTTTAGCATGGCTTTTACATAAGAGACAGAAAACATGCGGTTTACCTGAAGGGCTTTAATTCCATTTGCCCCTCCTAAGAAATATAACAACTGAGCACTTTCACCCTGGTTGCTTATTTTATCTTCAAGGGCTGAAATTAAATCGTCTTGCTCCTTATAACGAGAAGCGAGTTGAATCCTAAGGTTTATTTTTTCTAGGCGACTACTTTTTGACGCTTGGATGGTCTTTTTTTTAAGAACATACTCCGCTCGATTTGCCTCATCAAATTTTTTAAAAGGGGTCTTATTTTGCCCAAAAACAAGGCTTGAAAACAACATCAAAAAAAAGACAAACCTCATCTTTAGTCTTCATTAATTAATTGCCACAAAGCATCTTTTAAATCCATTGTTCCCATTTGACTTACAGAAGAAATCATCAAATGCGGAATATCACCAAAAGCCTCTTTCATCTCAATCGCATATTCTGCCTTCAACTCATCGTCTAACAGGTCACATTTAGATAGCACTATCATGAATTTTTTGTCAATCAATTCTGGATTAAAGGCAATCAATTCGTTGCGTAAAATATCAAACTCCTTTTTTATATCTGTCGCATCTGCGGGGATAAGATAAAGTAAGACTGCGTTGCGCTCAATATGCCGAAGAAAATAATGTCCTAAACCTTTTCCTTCTGCAGCGCCTTCAATAATTCCAGGGATATCTGCCATCACAAAAGAGCGATAGTCTCTGTATTCAACAATCCCTAAATTAGGCTTTAGGGTGGTGAATTCGTAGTCAGCAATTTTAGGCTTCGCCGAAGTAAGCACAGATAATAAAGTAGATTTCCCTGCATTAGGGAAGCCTACTAGGCCTACATCTGCCAAAACTTTGAGTTCTAGCGTAAGTGCTAATTCTTGTCCCTTAATTCCCGGTTGAGCATAGCGTGGCGTTTGACGGGTAGAAGATTTAAAATGCCAGTTTCCACGGCCGCCTAAACCACCTTCCAACAAAATGATCTCTTGATCTTTTTCTGTAATTTCTGCAATTACCTCGTCGGTTTCCGTATTCTTAATTAGGGTACCCAGTGGGACATCAATATAAATATCTTCGCCTTGCGCTCCTGAACTTCGGTTTTTACTTCCGTGTTCCCCATGTCCAGCAGAAAAGTGCTTTTTAAATTTAAAAGTATAGAGGGTCCATAAATTAGGATTTCCTCTTGCGATCACGTGACCTCCACGGCCGCCATCGCCCCCATCTGGACCTCCCTTAGTAATATACTTTTCACGGTGTAGATGTATAGATCCTTTACCCCCGTTTCCCGAAGAAATAAATAACTTTACATAGTCGACAAAATTCCCTTCGGTCATTGTTTATTGTTATAGTGAATCAATTGCAGTCATCAATCGCTGGGTGATCTCTTCGATCGAACCAATTCCATTGATACTGTGAAATTTATTTTGTTCTGTGTAGAACGCTCTTAAAGGAGCCGTTTTTTGATTGTACTCTTCAAAACGGTTGCGAATCTTTTCCTCGTCTTGATCATCTGGTCGACCACTGGTCTCTCCTCTTTTTAATAAGCGAGCGACGAGTTCGTCATCATCTGCCTCTAGGGCAATGGTGGCGGAAATGGCCATTTCTTTTCGCGCTAAAAAATCGTCTAAGCTTTTTGCTTGTGCTTCAGTCCTAGGAAAGCCATCAAAAATAAATCCTTTGGCTTGCGGGTTTTTTTCCACTTCAGCCTCTAACATATTAATGGTTACTTCATCTGGCACTAAGTCGCCTTTATCCATATATGATTGGGCCAACTTGCCTAAATCAGTTGCATTTTTAATGTTGTAACGAAAAACATCTCCTGTAGAAATGTGTACCAATTGGTAATGTGATTTTAAAAATTCTGCTTGGGTTCCTTTCCCCGCCCCAGGTTTACCAAAGAGGACTAAATTGATCATAGTTTAATATTTATGGTGGCAAAGATACCTAAAATAAGCCTTTTCTCTATTCCCGTTTACCAATCAAAGATATATCCGTATTTTTGCCAAAAAGATTTATGCAGTTTTTTTCTTCACAAGCAAAATTAGGCATCCTGGGTGGGGGGCAATTAGGCAAGATGTTGCTCTATACTACCCGTAAGTGGGACATCACTACACATGTGCTAGACCCTAGTGCAGACGCGCCTTCGCGTATCGCTTGTGATCATTTTGTTCAAGGGGATTTTAAAGATTATCAAACCGTTTATGACTTTGGGAAAGAACTCGATGTTTTAACCATTGAGATCGAACACGTCAACACAGCCGCCTTAAGACAATTAGAAAAAGAAGGCGTACAAACCTATCCTAATGCTGCAACCCTAGAGTTAATTCAAAATAAAGGCGTCCAAAAAGACTTCTACAGTCAGTATAATATTCCTACTTCAGCGCATATGCGCTTCGAAAATTTATCCCTTTTACAACAGGCGATAGACACAGATAAACTGCATTTTCCTTTTGTTTGGAAAGCGGCTAAAATGGGATATGATGGAAATGGAGTGAAAATGATTCGCACAGAAGAAGACCTGGAGTATTTGACCGATCAAGAATGTATGGTCGAAGATCTCGTCCCTTTCACCCATGAACTCGCTGTTACTGTTGTTAGAAACCCTTCTGGAGAAGTAAAAACATATCCTGTGGTCGAGATGGAATTTCACCCAGAAGCGAACCAAGTAGAATATGTTTTGTGTCCCGCTA
>JBELLO010000015.1:0-23083 GCA_042096495.1 Candidatus Arcticimaribacter sp. | reverse complement strand
GTTTTAGAACAAAAAGTAAAGGGGCGCAAGAAGCGCACGAAGCAATTCGTCCTACAGATTTAAGTAGAGATAAAATCGCTGCAGAATATGATCAAATGCGATTGTATGATCTTATTTGGAAGCGAACCATCGCTTCGCAAATGAGTGATGCAAAGTTAGAGCGTACCGTCTTAAAAATAGATGCAGACAAGCACAATGAGCTCTTTACAGCTCGAGGTGAAATCTTAACTTTTGAAGGCTTTCTAAAAGTTTATCTAGAAGGAGTAGACGACGATGAAGAAGAAGCGCAAGGCATCTTGCCTCCAGTTAATAAAGGCGATACATTGAATTTAAAGTCACTGGTTTCAACCCAGCGTTTTTCCCGTCCGCCCTATCGTTTTACAGAAGCCTCTTTGGTAAAAAAATTAGAAGAGCTAGGGATCGGTCGACCCTCTACATATGCCCCTACAATTTCTACTGTTCAAAATAGAGGCTATATCGCCAAAGGGACCGTCGAGGGAGTGCAACGCTCTTATCAACAATTTGCCCTTGAGGCAGGAGAAGTTACTGCTAGCCGTTTGACAGAAATGGTCGGTTCTGATAAAGGGAAACTTGTTCCCACCGACATCGGTATGATTGTCAATGACTTCTTAGTCAACAACTTTGAAAATATTCTAGATTATAACTTCACTGCACAAGTCGAACAAAATTTTGACGAAATTGCCGAAGGGAAAGAAGACTGGATCAAAATGATCAAAGGTTTTTATGGGGATTTTCAATCTACTGTAAAACACGTAAAAGAGCACGCAGAACGCGAATCTGGGGAACGCGTTTTAGGCAAGCATCCAGATTCTGGTAGAACAGTAAAAGTACGTCTAGGTAAATTTGGTCCTATTGCTCAAATTGGGGATGCAGACGACGAAGAAGCTGCTGTTTTTGCCAGCTTAAATCAAGATCAACAGCTTGACACTATAAGCTTTGAAGAAGCACTTGATTTATTTCAGCTGCCCAAAGATCTAGGAGAATATGAAGGCGAAATCGTCTCAGTAAATAACGGACGATTTGGACCTTATGTCAAGTTTGGGAGTACATTCGTTTCTTTACCAAAGGGGAAAAACCCCATGGAAGTCGATCGCGAATTAGCCATCGAATTAATCGAAGAAAAGAAAAAAGCAGATGCGCCTATATATACTTATAACGATTTACCCGTAACAAAAGGGAAGGGTCGTTTTGGGCCATTTATCAAGTGGAGTGGGATGTTTATCAATGTCAATAAAAAATATGATTTTGATAATTTGAGTGAACAAGACCTTGTTACTTTGATTGAAGATAAAATTCAAAAAGAGAAGGATAAGGTGGTCCACAATTGGGAAGAAGAAGGGATTCGCGTAGAAAAAGCCCGCTGGGGACGATCAAATATTATTCAAGGAAAACTAAAAATAGAATTATCTAAGGATATTGATCCCACAAAAATCACCCTTGAAGAAGCGATTAAACGTTTAGAGGCAAAGAAGCCAAAAAAGAAAAAGGCAGCGACTAAGCGAAAAACAAAAAAATAAATGAGCTTTGATTTTCTCACCCCTGTCGATGATACTGTATTAGGAGTTGCCACCCTAATGCCAAATCAAGTATTGGGAAAATCCATTCAAGTCCACACAGAGAAGTTAGGCTTCCCAGATTTAGAAGAAGTCAAAATTGTCTTGATTGGGGTGCAAGAAAGTAGGAATAGTTACTACCCTGTAATGGACTATGATATAGACGCTTTTAGAAGGGATTTCTATCAACTCTACCCAGGAAACTGGCATATAAAAATCGCAGATTTAGGTAATTTACCTTCTGGAGAAACTCCTGAAGATACTTACTATGCCTTATCAGCCATAGCAACAGATTTACGACAACAAAATATTATTCCCATTTTTTTAGGAGGAAGTCAAGACTTAACCCTGGCATTATACCGTTCTTTTGAACAGTCAAATCAATGGGTAAATATTGTTTCTGTCGATAATCGTTTTGATTTTTCACAAGAAGAAGAATTAATTTCTGGTCGATCTTATATGAGTGAAATCATCATGCAAAATCCCAGTAAACTGCTCAATTTTACAAATCTAGGGTATCAATCTTACTTGATCGCACAAGAAGAATTAGATCTTATCGACAAGTTGTTTTTTGAAGCATTTCGTTTAGGGAATGTACTTGATCATCCAGAAAAAACAGAGCCAGTTTTTAGAGAGGCAGACATTACAAGCTTTGATATGAAAGTTTTAAGTGGTCTTGCCGATGGTACTTTTCCGCAAGGAATGCCAAATGGAATCGACAGTAGAACCATTTGTGCGTTATCTAGATATGCAGGTATTAGTGATCGAATTAGTGTTTTGGGTTGTTTCGACCTTCCCAACTCAACAATTTTTCATAAATTATTGGCGCAAATTATTTGGTACTTTATCGAGGGAGTAAATAACCGTTTTGATGAGTATCCAGTAGCGACAAGTCAAGGTTTTACTAGGTATACCGTGCAAATGTCTGATAGGGAATTGGTTTTTTTTAAAAGCAATAAAAGCCAAAGATGGTGGATGGAAATGCGCACAGAAAATTACTTAGATAATAAAAATAAAAGAAGTACGTTATTATCTTGCACACATCAAGATTATAAAGATGCGTGTAATGATGTTTTGCCAGATCGATGGTGGAAAGCGTCAAAAAGAATTTTGTAAATAAAAAGACTGATTTTAACTTTTTTAAGAAAAATTTAGCAAGAAATAAAATATATTTAACTACCCCACGTTAATAGACTATATGAGAAAAATTATTGTTTTCATTTTTGCGATGATGTTGGTCTACAGCTGTGGAAACAAGCGTGGAGAACTTATCGGAGTTAAAGAGAAGAAGTGGTTCCCTGAAAAACCTTATGGTATGACCCTTGTAGAGGGTGGTGCTTTTATCATGGGAAAACAAGATGATGATGTTGCACAGTTGAAAAATGCCCCCGCTAAAACTGTGACGGTTCGTTCTTTCTACATGGACGAAACTGAAATCACTAATAGCGAATACAAACAATTTGTTTATTGGGTTAGAGATTCTGTCGCATTAGCGATGTTAGCCCGTAGAGCAGATGAAAACGGTTTAGGAGAAGATGGAGCCCCTGGAGAAGGAATAGGCGAATATGCTTTTAAAGACGCTGATACCGCTGACATGAGTCCTTTCCAAAAGTACATGCGTGAAAACTATATTGATCCAGAAACAGGTGAGCCTCTTTTAGGTCGACCTTTAAACTGGGATCAAGACGTTGAATATGATCCTAACAGCTATGTTGATTTAGACTATGTTGAAGTAATGGATAGCCTTTATCTACCTCCAGAAGTTTGGTATAATGGCGAAATGAAAATTGACGTTAGAAAATTAAAATATCAATACGCTTGGTTTGATGCAGAGGCAGCAGCCCAGGCAAGAAAAAGCGATCCTAACATGCGTGACAGATTGCCTTTTATTCACAAAGAAGAATTAGAGATATATCCAGATACTACAGTATGGATTAAAGACTTTAATTATTCGTATAATGAACCGATGCACAACGATTACTTTTGGCATCCTGCTTACTTGGACTATCCAGTGGTTGGAATTTCATGGACGCAAGCAGTAGCATTTTGTAACTGGAGAACCCACTACAAGAATTCTTATCAAAAGTCAAAAGGTAAACCCTTAGTGAACAATTTTAGATTACCCACAGAAGCAGAATGGGAATATGCTGCAAGAGGAGGAATCCCTGCAGGAACTTATCCATGGGGATCACCTTATCTTTTAAACGATCGCGGTTGCTTCTTAGCTAACTTTAAACCCCTAAGAGGGGATTATTCTGCAGATCAAGCGATGTATGCAGTTGAGGCTAAATCTTATTTACCAAATGATTTCAACCTGTACAATATGGCAGGTAATGTTTCTGAGTGGACAGAATCTTCTTATGATCCAGGCGCTTATGAATATGTTTCTTCTTTAAATCCAAACATGTCTTTAAACAACGAAACACGAAAAGTTGTTCGTGGTGGGTCATGGAAAGATGTTGCGTATTTCTTACGTGTAAGTTCTCGTGATTATGAATATCAAGACACTGCGAGAAGTTATATTGGCTTTAGAACTGTACAGGATTATTTAGGTTCTGAAAAAGTTAAAATTAAATAGAAAACTATATATTTAAGAAGTAAAAAAATATTTTAAAAAAAATGGACGCAAAACAACTAAAAGGACGGTTAAGAAGAAAAATTATTATGCACATGCTATTCCAAATTGGGGGAGCTGTTGTAATTGTTGGAGCATTATTTAAAATTCTCCACTTAGAGATTGGACCTATCACAGGAGGGGTAGTACTTGGACTTGGTTTAGGTACTGAAGCTATTATTTTCCTGGTTGGGGGATTAATGTTAGACGATGTTCGTGAAGAACACGCTTCTTACGAAGAGCACCATGCTGGTGAAGGACATTCTTCTGGTGGTAGTGATAACGAAGGTCTTTCTGGTAAAATTGACGACTTATTACAAGAAGCTAAAATGGATGTTGCTCTAATTAGCGGTCTTACAAAAAGTATACAGAATTTAGAAGCCTCTGCAAAGGCATTATCCCCTGCAGCAGAAGCAGCTTCTTCTTCGCAAAATTATGCAGATCAATTAAACAAAGCTGCAGTTCAATTAGCTTCTCTAAATGAACTCTATGCTGCACAAGTTCAAAGTGCTGGTTCACACGGTGCTTACAACGATCAAGTTGCTCAAAATGCTGAGCGTTTAAAAGCGCAAATGGAAGCTTTATCTGACAACTTAGCGACACTTAATCAAGTCTATGGCGGAATGCTTTCTGCTATGAACAAAAACTAAGTAAGCCATGGCAGGAGCAAACGAATCCCCACGTAATAAACTTATTGCGTTGATGTACTTGGTATTTATTACCATGTTAGCATTAAATGTTAGTAAAGAAGTTTTGGATGGTTTTGGACAAATGTTCAAAAAAATTCAAAGTGCTAATGAGCGTGTCAATCAAGGAAATATCATCTATTATGATAAAATTCAAGTAAACGCTCAGGAAAAAGAAGGAAAATGGATCGGTCACGATAGAACCGCCAAAGAGATTCGTAAAGAATCTGATGCCTTTTATGCACGTATACAGGAAATTAAAGATCAAATCACTGAAAAACAAAGAGAAGCTGATCCAGAACTAAAGGAGTATTCTCAAATGGATAAAGGGGAAGCCCTTGACCTTGTTTTTTTTGATGCAAATGGTGTAGCCCCTGATGGACAAGCCTTTGTTGATATGATTAATGCATATAAAATGCGTGTCATTCAGGTATTTGCCTCACAATATCCTCAGTATACTGAACTGGTAGAAGAAAGATTCTACACTGGAGACTTTGAAGGTAATGTAGAAAATAGTGACGGTCAATCACAACCATGGCTCTCTTATAATTTTGAAGGATTTCCATTGATTTCCTCTTTAGCTAAGTTAACCATGATGCAAAACGACATTCGTTTAACAGAAAGCGATGTATTGAATGCATTATTAGGAAAAGAACTTGAAGCTAGTAGTAAAGTTACAACAGATAACTACATTACTTTATTGAAATCAGAAAAAGGGGCTTACTATCAAGGGGAGACCTTCGACGGTAGTGTGATCCTGGGTAGAAAAAGCGGCGCACAAAATCCCAATACAGTTGAGGTAACCATAGATGGTCGCAAACTAGATGAAAATGAATACGAGAAAATCCCCGGAGGGATTAAGTTAAACATTAGCGCGGGTAACCCAGGTGACCACGTTATTGAAGGAGACTTAATTTTCCGCGATGGTGGAGTTGAGTCACGTATTCCTGTTTCACAATCTTTTGCTGTAATTTCCAAACCTAACGCTGCAGTAATTTCTGCAGACAAGATGAATGTTGTATTTCGTGGGGTAGATAACCCTATGACCATCTCCATTCCTGGTATTCCAGACGATAAGATCAATGCATCTGCTGCTGGTTTACGTCGTTCAAGAGGGAGCAAGTTCAACATGAATCCAGGAAAAGGGAAAGAGGTAACAATTACTGCTACAGGTAAACTACCTGATGGTCAAGTCATTTCTACAAAAACTAAATTCAGAATTAAGGATCTACCACGTCCAAGTGCAACCTTCTTTAACCAGTCTGGTAAAATACGTTTACCTAAAGCTAGTATTGAACGTGCAAAAGTAGGGGCTATTATGGAAGACTTTGATTTTGATTTAAACTTAAACACTTTAGAATTCAAAATCAAGATACCTGGATCTCCAACCATTACATGTAAAGGGACGCGTTTAAGCCCACAAGCTAAACAAGCTCTTAGTAAAGCACGTAAAGGACAAGAGATTAGTATTTTTGACTTGAAAGTTCAAAACCCTGAAAAACCTAATTACAGGTTTAAGCGGGTAGCACCTGTCCTAATCGAAATTTTATAAACCATGAGAAATTCATCATTCGTCGTCTTTCTGTTTGTTTTTACCTTGTCCATCAACAATGTTATGGCGCAAGCGAACTTACTCAATGCAAGAGTACCTCAAGAAGTAGGGAAACTCAACGAGCAACAAATTGCTGCTAATGATGAAGATCCATTGTCTTATGGCTTTATAGATGATCGTGACGTTTTATGGTCAAAGACCGTATGGGAATTGATTGATTTAGACGAGCGCATTAACTTTCCTTTTTACTTCCCATCAGAGGCAGGTAACCTTGGCGAAGAGAGACGCTCTTTATTCGATGTGTTAATTCAAGGGATTGAAGACGGTAATATCAAAGAAGTATATTTTGATGACGGTGGTTATTTTAGAACAAAACTTACTTATCAGCAGGTTTTAGAAAAGCTGAGTTTTGTATTTGATACTCCTCAATATACAGAGGCAATTAACTCTGGAGAGACAGATCCTGAAATTCTAGCTGAATTTCAAGTTCCTGTTGAAACTACTTCTGCCGATGTGCTAGAGTATAGAATAAAAGGAACATGGTATTTTGACAAACGTCAAGGTGAAATGAAGTATCGCCTTTTAGGAATTGCTCCTTGTGCAACAGATTTGCAATTTAAAAACCCTGACCCATCTGCAGCACCTCCAGGTGATCCAAACGAAACTTATCCTTTATTTTGGGTATGGTTTCCAGATGCTCGCGAAGTGCTAAATGATGCTTATGTTTTTAACACACGCAATTCGTCTCAACCCATTTCTTTTGATCATATGCTTAATTCAAGACGTTTTAATGCGGTCATTTATAAAGAAGAAAATGTTTATCAAGATCGAGAGGTTGATGCTTATATCTATGAAGATGCATTGCAGCAACTCTTAGAATCAGAACGTATTAAATCTGTTATTCGCGATTTTGAACAGGATATGTGGAATAACTAATTTTATTAGATTAATATTTTATAAGACGCTGCCCTAGGGCAGCGTTTTGTATTTTAGCTCCTCAATGAAACAAGTAGATACCCTAATTGTCGGTTTTGGTTTAGCGGGTTTAGCCTATGCAGAAACGTTGAAACAACAGGGACATTCTTTTCATGTGATCGATCAAGCGCAAGGAGGGTCATCTGTCATTGCAGCAGGGATTTATAATCCTACTGTTTTAAAACGGTTTAATATGACCTGGCAAGGGGAAGCCCTTCACACAGCTGCCTTGCCTTTTTATAGTGCGATAGAAGAACGATTGTCAAAACAATTCATCTATCCTTACCCCATTGTAAAATTGTTTGCTCAGACAGCAGAACACAATCAATGGATGGTAGCTTCTGACCGTTCTGGTCTCGCTAGTTTTTTGGATCCTAAGATTTATAATAATTCTATTTTGGGTGTTAAAGCACCCTTTGGCTACGCCAAAGTAAAACACTGTGGACGTGTAGATACCACTGCCTTAATACAAGCCTATAAAAATAGTATTAGTGCACACTTAACAACTTCTTCATTTGAGTATTCAAAATTGAAGATCACTCCTTCACATTTGACTTATGGTGAGATTAAGGCAAAGCATCTAGTTTTTTGTGAGGGTTATGCGATGATCAATAACCCTTATTTTAAAGATGTTCCACTGGCGGGGTCAAAAGGGCAAATTCTAATCATTGATGCGCCAGATCTAAAGCTCGAGACCATCTTAAAAGGTCCTATTTTTATTGCTCCCTTAGGGGGAGATAAATACTGGGCTGGTGCCTCTTTTGAGCAGCAAGACAAATCCCTCAATATAACAGCAGAAGGTGCTCAATGGATAAAAGATAAAATTGATCGAATGATCGACGTCCCTTATACCATTGAAAAGCAAATTACCCATATTCGTCCTACTGTTAAGGATCGCCGTCCTTTGCTAGGTACCCATAAGAAATATAAGAATTTGCATTTGTTTAATGGAATGGGATCCCGCGGAGTTTTAACAGCACCAACTGCCGCTCGCTGGTTATTTAAGCATATTAATGGCCAAGAAGCTTTGGCCAAAGAAGTGAACATAAATCGCTTTGAAAAAAAGGACTGAAAATAATTCTATGTCCGTCTGTTTTCTCACTTTTGTAACAAATTTAAGGTATGCTTAGTGTTCAAAATATGACGGTCTCTTTTGGCGGTGAAACTTTATTTAGTGATGTTTCTTTCCGCTTAGCAGCCGGGGATAGGGTAGGTCTTGTAGGAAAAAATGGTGCAGGAAAATCAACTCTTTTACACTTGATTGCAAAAGATCAAGAACCCACCGCTGGTTCGATCTCAAAAGAAAAAGAGGTGCAACTGGGCTTTCTGCGTCAGGATATTGATTTTGAAAAGGGGAGAACTGTCCTTGAGGAGGCTTATCAAGCTTTTGAAGAAATCAAACAATTAGAAGCGCAAATGGAAGAAATTAACCAAGCGCTTGTCACAAGAACAGACTATGAATCGTCTGCCTATAATGATCTTATCATTGCTTTAAATGATGCCACAGAACGCTATGAACTCATAGGCGGGTACAATTATCAAGGTACGACAGAACGAATTCTACAGGGACTAGGCTTTCAAACAGCCGACTTTAATAAGAAGACAGATACTTTTTCTGGAGGTTGGAGAATGCGTATCGAGCTAGCAAAATTATTATTGCAGGACAATGATATTTTACTGCTGGATGAGCCTACGAATCACCTCGATATCGAATCGATTATCTGGTTAGAAGATTTTTTAACAAAATATAGGGGCGCGGTTGTACTTGTTTCTCACGATAAAATGTTTTTAGATAACACTTCTAATAGAACCATAGAAATTGTTGCCGGGAGGATATATGATTATAGAAAGTCCTATTCTGCCTACCTATTGCTGCGGGAAGAGATTATGACTCAGCAAAGAGCTGCTCAAAAAAATCAAGCCAAAGAAATAGAACAAACAGAAAAGTTAATAGAGCGTTTTAGGGCTAAAGCATCAAAAGCTGCCATGGCGCAGTCTTTAATTAAAAAGCTTGATAAGATTGAACGTATTGAAGTCGATGCAGAGGATAACGCTGCGATGAAACTTAAATTTCCTGTAGCACATCAGCCAGGAAAGGTAGTTTTGCAGGTCGAAAAAGTTTCTAAAAATTATGGGCCTAAAAAAGTGTTACAAGAAGTAGACGTTGAAATTGAAAGAGGGACAAAAACCGCTTTTGTAGGGCAAAATGGACAGGGGAAATCCACCTTAGCTAAAATTATTGTTGATGAAATCGACTTTGAAGGGACCTGTGAATTGGGACATAATGTGATGCTGGGTTATTTTGCCCAGAATCAAGCAGAATATCTCGATGGGTCTCTAAGTTTATTACAAACCATGGAAGATGCTGCTACAGACGAAAACCGTTCTAGAGTTCGGGATATGTTAGGGGCATTTATGTTTAGAGGGGATGATGTAGAAAAGAAAGTTAAAGTGCTCTCTGGAGGAGAAAGAAATCGACTGGCGCTTTGTAAATTATTGCTTTCTCCATTTAATGTACTAGTAATGGACGAGCCTACAAATCACCTGGATATTCGATCAAAAAATGTCTTAAAAGAGGCCTTAAAGAAATTTCAAGGTACCTTGATTTTAATTTCGCACGACCGGGATTTTCTTCAGGGTTTGAGTGACCGTGTGCTAGAGTTCAAAGACCACAGACTAACAGAATATTTGGGCGATATTCAGTTCTATTTAGAACAGAAAAAATTAGACTCTTTAGTAGAACTAGAACGTGTTGTAAAGGTTAAAAAGAAAAAGGAAGAGGCGAATATAAATGATTACCAGCTTCAAAAGAAAATTAAATCCTTACAGAATAAACAATCAAAAATCGAACGGACTATTGCCGATCTAGAAAAAGAAATCAAAGCAATAGACTTTGAACTAGAAGTAAACTATGATGCGACCATTGCGTTGCCAAATTTCTTTGAAGGGTATAACCAAAAAAAGGAAAAATTAGTAAAAGCCATGGAGCAATGGGAAGTAATTGTAGAAGAATTAATGCAATTTGAGAGCTAATGTTTGAACATCATTTTCAATGTCCCTATTGCTGGGAAACCATTTCAATGTTTTTAGAATCACTAGATTCTGAACAACATTATGTGGAAGATTGCGAGGTATGTTGTCGCCCTATACAATTGACTTATTTGTATGATCGGGAATTAATCCATTTCTCGGCCATGAATTTAGAGGAATAAAAAAGGGCACAATATTGTGCCCTTTTTTATAGTCGTAGAAAGTGGATTAGTTTTGCTTAGCGCGAGTCCACTCAAAATTCATTGTATTATTTATTTCAGTTACGGCTTCTTCTATAACAACGCCTTTGGATTGATTATCGCTTGTCACCGATTCCCCCATATTAGCTGTTTTTACGTTTGAAATCATACCTTTCGCTTTCTCATCAATTGAGTAAATCGCAGTAGAGGCTAATCCCATTCCGTCAATAAGTCCGTTTTTCAAAGTGAAAGCACCCGCTTCTTCGGTTTTTCCACCACTTATTTCAACGGCATTATCCGATGCTTCCACTAATTCGATTAAAAAGTTAGAAATTGTTCCTGCATAGCCTTCATCGATATCTATGGCATCATCATCACTAGCGTGAATAACCAGATTATCTACATTTACTGTGCCGCCAAACAGTTCTATCCCATCGTCTTGATTAGCAAAAATCTCTACTTGATTAATGCTTGTTTTTGCACCAACTCCGCATAGGGTTAATCCATTTGATTCGCTACCAGTTCCTATAAAAATCCCTCCATGTCGAATAGAAACATATTCTAATACACCAGAATTGTCATCAGCATTTTCTCCACCATAGTAACTGTTTTTACTAGCAGGATTAAGTCCAATATAAAAGATTTCTTCATCTCCACTGTCTAGTGAAATAGGTGCGTTTCCTAGAATGATAATTCCACCCCATAAACCTACATCCGTATTATTTAGGGATGATTTAGTACCATTAGAAGTGTCTATATCGTCATTTACAGAAGTGAAAATAATGGGTTTTTCTGCAGTTCCTTTAGCCATTAATTTCGCTCCTCTAGCAATCACTAGCATAGAAACATTAGGAGCCTCTTGCGCATTTGCCTTGATCACTGTTCCTGGTTCAATAGTTAAGGTGGCTCCAGGGAGTACAGTTACCTGTTGGTCCAGTATGTAATTTTTATCTGCAGTCCATTGACTGTCTTCTGTGATGTCTCCACTAATGGTTATGGCTTTGTTCTCCTCTGGTTTTTCTTGACAACCTATGATTAGGAGCGAAAAAAGACAGATAGAGCATAATTTTAGATAGTAGAAGTGTTTCATTTGTGTTTGGTTTTCAAAATATAGTCTTTAAATATAAAGATTTTTCCTTCATTTTTATAGATTCCTATTCAAAATCAAAATATTAAAGTTTTATGCTAGGGGTTAAAAATCATTTAGTAATTTAAAATTTCCTCTTTTAAAAAAAATATGTCGATGAAATTACACGGAATTACCTTTGGCCTTATTTTGTTTTTTAGCAGTACTGTTTTTGCGCAAATCGCATTAGATACAAATGCTGAAAAAGTCATTAGTAAAATCATGAAAGCCCAAGAGGTCAACTGGAATAAGGGAGATCTCGAACGCTTTATGGAAGGCTACTGGAACAATGCTGAACTGGTTTTTGTGGGAAGAAATGGGCCCACCTATGGATATCAAAACACCTTAGAAAATTATAAGAAAGGCTACCCAAACAAAGATAGCATGGGACAGCTGCATTTTGATATTTTACATACCCAACAATGGGACGAAAATACCATTCAATTAATCGGAAAATTCACCTTAACAAGAGAAAAGGATCAACCCACTGGCTATTTTACACTCCTATTTAGAAAGATCAATTCGACCTGGAAAATTGTAAGTGATCATTCTTCTTCCTCTTAGTTGCTATAAAAAGCAATAAAACAGTTAGGTTTTACGTTATAATTTATTGTAAATAAATTATTAACTATAATTATATTAATTTGAAGATGAAGCCTAGTAATATTAGTGGATCACATAGATGCATTTCTGTTTTGCTCTTTACTATTGCTTTGTTTTTTGGACAAATTGCGCTAGCGCAATGTCCTGGTCCAGCTGGGGATTGTGATGGGGATGAAGTTTTGGATTATCTAGATTTTGATGATAATAATAACGGAATTTTAGATACCGAAGAATGTCCTATCACTTTTATCGATTTTTCTGCGATTTCATCTGGCTTATCCCCGGGAGATTCGTCGGTAGTTTTTACTAAATATTTAAATGGCGATAATTTAACTTCGTCTATTACCATTGATGCACCTGTTCAATTGGTCGGTACAGATGGATTGGTTTCTATCTCTTCTAGAAATGGAGGGAGTTTACTTCGCTTCGAAGATGCTAATCCAGCAGAAATTAATCATTCATTTACAACCACAATGACTTTTGGATCTGCAACAAAAATCCGTTTTGGTGCAGATAGTAGTATAGGGTTGTCAAATATCACCTATGCAGATCAATTTGAATTTGTAGCGATAGGTGCTCCTGCACAGTTTGAGTGGATTGTTTTGTCCTCTTCTAATGCAAATGTTCAAGTTTCGGGAAATTCGTTTACCGTATCTGGGACCTCGTTAACTTTTGCAGAGTTTGATGTTTACAGTAACCTTCCTATTTCTCAAATTGGGGTAAATTATCTCAATTTAACGAGTGAAAGTGTTAATTCTGGACAATTTGTTTTTTCCATGTGTCGGGATTCTGATTTTGATGGCTTAATTGATGAGCAAGATTTTGATTCGGACAACGATGGTTGTTCAGATGCTAACGAAGCCTATGGGTCTAATAGTGCAGATGGAGGGGATACAGGAATTTATGGTTTAGACACCCCCACACGAACAAATGGTGGCGTTAATGTAAATGGATTAGTCATTGCTGCAGGAGTAACAACCGATACTTATACGACTTCTCCTATGTCATCTGTTGTAAGTTCAAGTTTGTCGACTTACCAGATGGCTACGACTATTTCAGTTGATCCTACCGACTTGACGAATCAAACTATTTTTGCTGGAACGAGCGCCACTTTTACCATATCTTCAGCTATTGCATCTAGTACCGTCAACTTTAATGCAGATGGTACACCAAATTATGCTTCAGGCTTTGATGCAAGTACTGGATTTGTCTACCAATGGCAAGAAGATGGTGTGAATATTTCAAATGGAGGTATCTATGCTGGTGCGACGAGTATCGCGCTAACCATATCTGATGTTACGGGCCTAGATGGGAAAGTATATGATTTATTGATTTCTCATCCAGATAATGTTTGTTTTTCGACACAAAGCAGTGCAACATTAACCGTCATTGGTCCCTGTTCCCCACAACCTACAGACCCAACCTTAAGCTCTCAATGGCTTGCAGCAGATTGCGATCGAGATGGAATTTCAAATGGTTCAGATAATTGTAGTTCAACTTTTAACCCTCTTCAAATCGATACAGATGGAGATGGAATTGGAGATGTCTGTGATACAGATGATGATGGAGATGGTATTTTAGATGTGAATGAAGGCTATTCCTCTTATTTTGAAGATTTTGAAAGTGTAGCCTTTAATTCGGGTATTTCTAGTGGTACCACCACTATTGCTGGTTTAACAGGAATCAAAGAAGCACATTGGTCATACAATGCGAATACCCGCAGTGTAGATCCCATATCAAGAGTGGTAACCAGTACATTGGACAATGCTGATGTGAGCCAAATGCTCTTTCAAGATGCCAATACGGCTACCGCCGAAGATGAAGCGATAGGGTCTTATGCGTCTGTTTTATCAGATATTAGTTCTTCTACAAACACCTACATCACCATTAGCGCAGATTTTAAGGTGTCGGGGAGTCCTAATGTAGATAGTTGTTGTAATGAATTTGCAGCTTATATAGGCGCAGCCGGTCAAGACCCCGTTTGGCAAGACGATGTTGCAGGTATTGATGGAGTTTATTTATATTATTTTTCTGGCTCAAGTAATGGTGCAAAACGAAATCCTACAAGTAACTTTTCTTTTCCAGCGATTGCGCGAACCGCAGGTTGGTTTAGACAACAAACCAGTTTTTTTAAAGCCAATAATGGTTCCAATGTTTGGAGTTTAATGGCCCATAATACGGTCGCAAAATACAGTAGTGGAGCCTTAGGAGCCCCAGTAGAAGCTACAGAGGTAGATTTAGGCCCCGTCTCTGATTATCCATGGCTAAATACTGCCGCTTTTGGGTTTTCTGTTGATGAATACATGGACAATATTAGGGTAGAAGAAGCCCGTGATACTGATTATGATGGTATTCCAGATCATCTAGATGTCGATTCTGATAATGATGGTCTCGATGATGCCGATGAAGTCACGGTAGGAACAGACCCTTATGTTTTTGAAGATAATGACGGCGACGGTATCTCAGATCATTTTGATCCAGACGATGATAATGATGGTATTCCAGATAGTCTTGAATGTGGATTTGTCAATGGTGGTTTAGTTAATGGAGGTTTTGAACAGCCCATTGTTTCAACACCACAACCCTCAGGAAGCTATCTAAATGAAAATAATGTTCCTGGATGGGAAACCACAGCCTCAGATGATAATATTGAGATTTGGGCCAGCCCAAGGACTGTTTCTGAAGGTACTTTTAGTTCTAACTCGGGAAATCAATTTGCCGAGACCAATGCCGCTATGCAAGCAGGTTTGTATCAATCAATCAATACTGATCCAGGTACTTATATGATTTGGTCTGCAAACCACATGAAAAGATTGACTACTGCAGAGACCTTAGAAATTCGTGCAGGATCCTCGGTAACTTCAACAACCATATTGGTCACAAAAACGGCAAGAAGTTCGACAACTTGGGAACGATATACAGGAATTTATTTAGTTCCTACAGGGCAAGTATCCACAGTGTTTTTATTTGATTCAGTGAGTGGAGGTACTTCTGGTAACTTTCTTGATGATGTTTCTTTTGACAAACCTTCAAACGCATGTTCTCTTGATACAGATGGAGATGGAATTAAAAACAGTCTCGATTTAGACAGTGACGGAGATACAATTCCTGATGCGACAGAAACCGCCAGCGATACAGACGCAGATGGCGTCTATGACTTTTTAGATCTTGACTCAGACAACGATGGCATTCCAGATCAAACCGAAGGAACCGTCGATACGGATGGGGATGGCTTACCCAATTACCTCGACTTAGATTCAGACAGTGATACCATCTCTGATACCATAGAAGGAGTGGTGGATACCGACGGTGATGGAACACCCAATTATCTCGATTTAGACTCAGATGATGACGGTCATATTGATCGTGATGAAGGCAGTGTGAACGACAGTGATAGTGACGGAATTGTCGATTATATCGACCCTAGAGACGCAGGATTTATAGTAGATCCAACGGGATTAATTTTTGTCAATGAATCTGGAACAGTTACGGCATCAATATTGGTAAGATTGGATAGAAAGCCCAGCACAGCGGTGACGATCCTTGTTACAAATGCAGATACCGCTGAAGTAGGTTTGTCAACGACCACCCTAGTCTTTACGGCTGCAAATTGGAATACAACACAAACCATTGTGGTATCTGGAGTGGATGAAGCTATACGGGATGGAGATAAAACAGTGGACATTACTTTTTCAATTGATGATCCAAACTCAGACGATTTATTTGATCCTTTGAGTGATCAAATCAGGCAGGTAAGGAATCAAGATGATGACCCAGAAGTTTGTGCTTCGCGCCCTTTTGTTCCTATGGATTTTAACTTAGTAAATCAAGCAACAAGTGTGGGAACAAATACCCTGCAGTTAACTCCAGAGGTAGATGCCATTTCTGGTTCGGCCTGGTATCTAAATAAATTAGATTTACGCGTAGCTTTCAACCTTGATTTTGATATTTATCTAGGAGATCAATCAAGCCCAGGAGCAGATGGAATGGTGTTTGTCATTCAAAATCTCGATACGGGACAAGGAACCTCAGGATACGGTATAGGGTATGGTGGGGCGAGCCCCATTGTTCCTTCTTATGCCATTGAAATAGATACCTATTCAAATGCAACCTATGATCCACCCTATGGTGGTGGAGAACCCTCTCGTGCAGAAGACCATTTGGTTTTTGTGCCTAACGGAAGAAGTACTGACGTTCCCGGTGGGGGCGGAACCAGTCAAATTCTAGCGGGGGATATACAAGAGGTTCCAGATCTTGAAAATGGAGCATGGCACAATATGGAAATTGCTTGGGATCCCACAACAATGGCGCTGTCCTATATTTTGAATCACAATAACGGGATTACTTATACAGATTCAAAAACGATTGATTTAATCAACACTATTTTTAATGGGAATTTCACTTTTTGGGGCTTTACTTCTGCAACGGGTGGGCAAAATAATTTTCATCGGGTAAGATTTAACGATAATTCTATTTGTGTGACCGATGAGATTTTAATGCCTACAGCAACGAATGTTGTTTCTGGTACATCAACGCAAACAATATGTGCTTCAGGGTCTCCTACATTAAATGAATTAACCATTTCAATGACCCGACCAGAAGGGGTCAATCCCAGAACAGATATCAATAGTAATTCCTATAATTTAGTATGGTTTTCTTCTTCAACAGGAACCACTACATTCCTTCCTGTTACAACTCCTTTAGTCGACGGGGCAACTTATTATGTAGAAGCAGCAAATTTATCTGATCCTACCGCCTTGACCTATCGTCAAAGCGAAAACAGATTAGAAGTTGTTGTTGATCTGGTTTATGGAACTTTTACTTCGACGAATACCTCTGCGATATTGACCGAAGGGAGTAATACAAGTACTTTCTCCATTGTGCTAGACGATCAACCCACAGGCAATGTGGTCTATGACCTCACTTCTACAGATATCGCTCAGATGACTGTTTTTCCTGCCTCGATGACCTTTACTCCTTCAAATTGGAATGTCGTACAAACAGGAACCATTACAACAGTAGATGATTTAATCGCAGATGGAGACCAAAATGAAACCTTTAGAATAGAATTAGATGCCGCTGCATCAGACGATTGTTATTCGATAACCCCAGTTAATTATGTGATCAATATCCTCGACGATGAAGTTGCAGGCTTTAGCTTGAGTACAGTTTCGGGGACTTTGGCCGAAGGCAATCCTCAAACAGCACAAGTAAGTGTGGTACTTACGGCTGCTCCATTAACCAATATTATTATTGATCTCCAAAGTTTAGATTTGACAGAAGTTACAGTGGGGACAGCCAGTCTAACGTTCACCCCTTCTAACTGGAATGTTGCACAAACAGTGACCTTAAATTCGGTTGATGAGATGCTGGTAGATGGTACCCAAACCGTTTCTATATCAGCTGCAGTTAATGGAAGTTCTGATCCTGCTTTTACTGCTTTAGCCTCACAAACGGTGAGTGTTGATAATGCCGATGATGACGTGCCTGGTTTTACCCTTTCTGCAATTGCAGGTGTTTTAACAGAAGGCGCGACTCAAACCGCAAGCTTAACGATGGTTTTAAATGTTCGTCCTGTTAATGATGTAATTCTTAGTTTGACGACTTCACCCACAGACGAAATCGCGCTGTCTACTACTAGTGTGACTTTTACTAATGCGAATTGGAATACACCACAAACCCTTGTGTTTACCTCATTAGATGACTTTTTTGTTGATGGGACAATTAATACCTCTGTCACCTTTAGTATTGACCCCACTTCTGATGCCTCTTTTGTAAGTAGTGTTACGGCACAAACTATTGCAGTAGCGAATCAGGACAACGAAGTAGCTGGCTTTACTATAAGTCCGCTTAATGGCGGAAGTCTAGAAGAAGGTAATTCTGCTACGGTAAGTTTTACTGTGCTTTTAGATGCTCAACCTAACCCATCAGAATTTGTTATACTCGATATCACTTCTTTAGATACGACAGAGTCAGAGGTGAGTAGCATCACAAACTCATTGGTTTTTACAAATACAAGTTGGAGTACAACTCAAACGGTTATCCTCAATAGTGTTGAGGATATTATCCTAGACGGAACGGTAAGCAGTACCATCAGCATAGCCGTCAATGCAACTTCTCCAGCAGTTGATTTTGTAGGTGTTGCGTCTCAGACCCATGAAGTGGCTACCTTAGACAATGATATTGCCGGCTTTACTTTATCTCCTATTGTGGGTAGTTTGACAGAAGGCTCAACCTCCACGATAAGTTTTGGCGTAAGCCTAAATGTGCAACCTTTAACTCCAGTAAGCATTGATTTTAGTTCAAGTGATACTGGGGAAGTGATCGTAGCCAATACTTCTTCTTATTTGTTTAACCCTTCAAGTTGGAACACCACACAAACGATAACTTTGCAGTCAGTCGATGATTTTTTGATCGATGGCAGTCAATTGGCGAGTATTACTGCAGGGATTAATGCGAGTTCAGATGCTGGGTTTTTAGCTGTCGCTTCTCAAACACTTACTGTTGCAAATGCAGATAATGATGTGGCCAGTATTACCATAACGCCCATAGATAATTTATCGAGTGAAGCGGGAGATACAGCAAGTTTCTCGGTTCAACTAACGGCCATTCCCACGGCAGATGTGAGTTTTGAATTGCGTTCGACCAATACTGCAGAAGCACAACCACAGCAAAGTGTCGTTCAATTTAGTCCGGCAAATTGGAATGTTCCACAAGTGATTATGATTAACGGGATCAACGATAATCCACCTTTTTCTGATGGAAGCCAAACGGTCACTATTGTGACCGAAAATGTAAGTTCTACTGATGTAAACTTTGGTGCAATTGCATCTATTGAGGTAGAGGATTTTGTGGTCATGAATCAAGACGATGATGCTCCAGGCGTTGTGATTAGTGCAGTCGATAATAATTTTACTGCCACAGAGTCTGGCGGTATAATTACCTTGACCTTTGCGTTGCTTTCGCAGCCTACTGCAGATGTTACCATTCCGCTTTCTCTTTCTGGAGAAGTAGATGAACTTACATTAGGCGTTTCAAGTATTGTAATTAGCGTGGCAAATTGGAATCAGCCACAACTCAATCAAGTTGTTTTGACAGGGGTAGACGATAATATTATCGATGGGAGAAGAAGTCTTCTACTTGTTACAGGAGACCCATCAAGTACAGATAGTGTCTATAATGGAATGACTGCAAATAATATTGCAAATGTTGCAGTATTCAACAGCGATAATGATAATCCTGGATTGATTATTAATCCACCTAACCAAGTGTCAGAAAATGCTTCCAATAGCCTTTTAATGGTGTCATTGCAAACAAGTATTGCTGCGACCACCACAGTCTTTATAATTGTGTCTGATCAAAGTGAGTTAAGTATTTCAACGACTCAGCTTTTATTTGCCCCATCAAATTGGAATATTCCTCAATCAGTCACTGTAACTGGGGTTGATGATAATCTAATTGACGGAGATATTTTGTCTAATTTAATAATGACAATTGATCCTGCAGCCTGTGATAGTTACTATTGTAGCTTAGCAGCCGTATTTGTCCCAGTAACGAATTTAGACAATGATGCCGACACCGATGGAGATGGTATTTTTGATCAAGTAGATAACTGCCCTTTAACCCCAAATCAAGATCAACTTGACTTTGATGGAGATGGCTTAGGAGATGTTTGTGATATAGATCGCGATGGAGATGGTGTAGAGAACGACCAAGAGCTTACTGATAATACTGATCCAGACGATCCATGTAGTTATCTTTTCCAAAGCATCACCCTTATGCGTTTAGATCTGGGGGATTGTGACAATGACCAAGTGTCAAATACTATCGATTTAGACGACGACAATGATGGGATTCTAGACAGTAATGAAGGCTTTATCGATACTGACCTAGATGGTATTCCAGATCATCTAGACTTAGATGCCGATGGAGATAATTGTTATGATGCAGTTGAGGCAGGAGGGGTAGACCCGGATAATGATGGGGTTCTAGGAGAGAGTCCGGTGCTTGTAGATGCACTAGGAAGGGTTGTAGGAGAAGGAGGTTACCAAAGTCCTAATGATCAAGACACCAACGGAATCTATGATTTCCAAGAAGCGGGTCAAGCACTAACATGGTCTAATCAACCTCCTGCAATTGTTTATTTTGCTCCCACAATACAAGTTTCAGCTTCGGTTGATGTCCCGGCTTTAGCCTTTTATCAATGGCAAGAAAATAGGGGAACCGTTGCCCTCCCGATTTGGGAAGATATAGTTGATGGAACAGTACTTCAAGGAAGTAGAACAAATCAACTGCTATGGAGTAACCCAGATGCTTCCTATGGAGGGAAACAATATCGTTTGCTGGTTCAGAATTTGGCATTTATATGCCAGCCCGAACTAGTGTCTGATATTGTCACCCTAGGTTCTGCAGATATCGTTATTCCCAATGGTTTTTCTCCAGATGGAGATGGGGTAAATGACACCTGGGAAATACAAGGCTTAAATGGAACCACTTCCTATCGATTAAGTGTATTTAACCGATGGGAAACTAAAGTTTATGAAACGACACAATACGCGAATGATTGGACAGGAACGTCAAATGTTTCCACCTTTATTTCAAGCGGAAATAAATTGCCAGAAGGAACCTATTTCTACCTTTTAGAATTTAATGATGGACAACCACCTTTAACAGGATTTGTTTATATAAAACGCAGAACAAACTAATGAAGAAGCTATTTTTACTTTTATGGTTAAGTAGTTTTCTATGGAAGGCTAGTGCACAGCAGGAGTCCAGCTTTAGTCATTATATGTATAATCATCAAGCGATTAATCCAGGCTATGTAGGCGCACGTGGAGTGACTAATTTCACTTCGGTTTTACGTTCACAATGGACGGGGATTGATGGAGCACCCTTAACGCAAACATTATCCTATAGCGGACCAGTTTCTGCTAAGAATATCGGTTTTGGATTAAGTGTAATTAATGATAAAATTGGCCCTGTAAGTAATACTTCCTTTAATATCGATTTGGCCTATCATCTGCGTTTAAATAGAAAAGACCACCGATTGGCAGTTGGTTTAAAAGCTGGGATGCTAAATTATTTTTTAAACCCCGATATGATCAATACGCTTACGCCAAATGATCAAGCGTTTATTTTAGATCAAGAAAGAAAGCTTTTACCAAATATCGGTTTTGGGTTTTATTACTACAGTCAAAAGTTTTATTTGGGGGCAGCAATTCCTCAAATGTTAGCCCATGAAGCCTACCAACTCGAGCGTCATTTTTATTTAATCAGTGGAGGCTTAGTCGAATTGTCAGATAATTTTATGTTGAAGCCCAGCTTGCTTTTAAAGCAAACCAAAAGTGTCGCCGGTTATGACTTCTCGTTGATGGCAATATTCAACAAGACCTTTTGGATTGGCGGGCAAATACGAAATAACTTTAATCAGGATACTTTTCGTTCTTTCTCTGGAACGGGAACCAGCGCCTTATTAGGAATACATTTAGGAAAACAATTCAGTTTAGGGTACTCCTATGGTTTTCCTTCATCAATCATAAACAATGGATTAAATGCAACGACCCATGAGGTCTTTTTAAGGTTGGATTTAACGACAAAATCGCAGGGTTACTTGCGCTCACCTAGATTCTTTTGAGTATGAAAAAAACCATCATTATTAGTGTTTTATTTCTCTTTGCTTCGCCTTCAATTTTTGGACAGCAAACAATTGTTGAAGAGAATGTTGATACTTGGGGGGATTATCATTTTATAAATGGTGATTATCAAAAAGCGATTCGTTTTTTTGAAAGTGCCACAAAAGAATTGCGCTTAGAACAGCAGCGCAATTTTGCACAAGCTTATTTACTAAACGATCAAAAAGATAAGGCTAAAAGTAAGTATTCTCCTGTGGCAGAGTCAAAAGAAGCTAGCGTGCAAGACTATTATCGTTATGCCAATTTATTGATAGAAGAAGAGCGTTTAGCCAATGAATACAGGACCAAAGCTTATCAACTGCCGTGGGCTACTCCATCCTTATTTGCCAATGACAGTTTGTTGTTCAAAGCGCGTTTTGGCTCATCAATTTATTCGATCAATGGCGTAGAGGGAAATACAGAAAACAATGAATTTGGTTTAGTTTTCTTTGACGACAAAGCAACAGCTAAGGTTTTTTATCTTAGTGATCAACAAAAATCTAGAGGAGAAAAAAAGAGCCTAAAGCGCATTAAGTCAGATTTACCTATTTACAACTTCTATCAAGCATCTTTTACGTCGAGTCCGTCGACTTTGTTTTCTTCGGTGGCTTTACCTACCTCGATTAATACCTTTTTTCAAGAAGGACCGGGTTCTTATCACCCCGCTACTGATCGTTTTTATTTTACGCGTTCAGATAAAAAATATGACAAAAAGAAGACGGTGCAACTCAATGTTTATGTCATTAAATCAGCGGATATTAATCAGAACAAAATAGCCCTTCAGCTTCCATTTAACACAGAAGGCTTTGCGACAGTTCATCCTAGTATTTCCCCTAATGGGAAACGTTTGTTTTTTGCCAGTGATCGCCCAGGAGGGTTTGGGGGAATGGATCTATATTATGTGGATATTGAAAACGAGCGCTTTTCTAAACCGGTTAATCTAGGACCAGACATCAATACAGAAGGGGATGAGGTTTTTCCCTATGCTTATAGTGAGACACAATTGTTCTTCTCTTCTAATGGCCGCGAGGGGATAGGTAACTTAGATGTTT
>JBELLO010000014.1:0-24018 GCA_042096495.1 Candidatus Arcticimaribacter sp. | reverse complement strand
TTAGCACAAAAAGCCCTAAACCAATAAAAAAGAAAGTTTCGGTCATTTGCTTAGAAACAAATTGTCCACTAATAAGGTAGATGACTTGATGCACCTGATCCCATTGCAAGGTAAAGAGCAAGCCAAAAAGCGCAACACCATAACCCACATAGATCAACACCTTTAAAAAGGAAGATAATTCCACTTCCAACTTACTCTCTAGATGCTGTTCTCCAAAATGAAAGGCACTAAAGCCCACAAAAAAGAGTAAACCAAAGCTGGGGAGCAGATAAAAAAGGGCAATTCCTGCAACAACCACTCCTATATATATAAGGAGGGTAGTGAAAAAAAAGTTTTTTGATTTTTTTTGGGTCTTTTTTTGAATGAGTTGGAGGTCATTTGCACCGTGAATAATCCCTAAACTAAAAATCATAAAGAAGGCGATAAGCGCCTGAATCCAAACGTTTAACCATATCCCCAAAAGTGTGAACGCAAGGGTTGTGCAAATATGAAATTGGTATTTTTTAAGTCCTGAAATCACGAATAATTAAGATTAGATGATAAAATTTTACAGATATATATAGTGAGTAAGTTTAATTTTTTTTAAATTTACCTAAACAAAAACAAATAATTAATTCTATTATGGAAAAATTTTTAAGTTTATTCGCTGCGGTTCCAGCAATGGCCACAGACGATTACGTAGGGTTCACCTTCTTTGTAGGTTGTATGGCGATGATGGCAGCATCAGCGTTTTTCTTCCTTTCTATGAGTTCATTTGACAACAAGTGGAAAACGTCTATCCTGGTTTCAGGTTTGATTACGTTTATCGCAGCTGTACACTATTGGTACATGCGTGACTACTGGGCGTCAAACGCAACTTCACCAACTTTCTTCCGCTATGTGGACTGGATTTTAACAGTGCCATTAATGTGTGTTGAATTTTATTTAATTCTTAAAGCTGCCGGTGCAACAAAAAAATTGATGTGGCGTATGATTGGCCTTTCAGTTATTATGTTGGTTACTGGTTATTTAGGAGAGGCTGTTTACACTTCAGGAGCTCAACCAGCTATCTGGGGATTAGTATCAGGTCTTGCTTATTTTGCTATCGTTTATGACATCTACATGGGTGAAGCTAAGAAATTAGCCGTAGCTGCAGGTGGTGCTGTAGAAGAAGCACACAACACACTTGTTAAGTTTGTTGTAATTGGATGGGCAATTTATCCTATTGGTTATATGGCAGGTACTGCTGGATGGTATGGTGAAGCCGGACAAATTTTCGGTATGAACTTAAGCCTTGATGTTATCTATAACATCGGTGATGCTATCAACAAAATTGGATTTGGTTTAGTAGTATACAACTTAGCTGTACAGTCTAAGTAAACCATTCCCTCAAGTATGGGAAAAAATACTTATGAAAAAGAAAGAAAAAACCGCTCAATGAGCGGTTTTTTTTTGATTTACATTCTACTCGGAAGCTCTATTCCTAAGAGCGACATACTTTGCTGCAGAAGCAAAGAAACTTCTTTTGATAGCGATATTCTAAAGTCGCGTTGGGCTGCATCTTCTTCGCCTAGAATGCTAATATTTTGATAGAAAGAATTAAATAGTTTTACTAGATCATAACTGTAATTCGCAATTAAGGCAGGACTATATTGCGCAGCGGCTTGTTGCACTACCGCTGGATAATCTAATAAGTGCTTGATGATTTCTTTCTCGCGTTCGTCTATATTCGTTACTGCAGCTTGAGCGCTTGTCTCTGGCGCTTTACGTAAAATCGATTGTATACGCGCATAGGTATATTGAATAAACGGGCCAGTATTTCCTGCAAAATCTACAGAACTTTCTGGGTCGAATAAAATTCGCTTCTTTGGATCTACTTTTAAGATGAAATACTTTAGGGCACCCAGACCAATGGTATGATACAATTCGTCCTTGTCATCTTGAGACATGCCTTCTAATTTTCCTAACTCCTCAGCAATTTTAGCGGCTGTCCCACTCATTTCGCGCATCAAATCGTCTGCATCAACAACAGTCCCCTCACGGCTTTTCATTTTTCCATGAGGCAGATCTACCATCCCATAGCTTAAATGATAAAGTGCATCTGCCCAGCTAAAGCCTAATTTTTGCAAGATCAAAAACAACACTTTAAAGTGATAGTCTTGCTCGTTGCCCACAGTATAAACCATCCCGCTCATGGTAGGATTATCTTTAAAGCGCTGTAAGGCCGTACCTAAATCCTGGGTCATATACACTGCTGTCCCATCTGATCGCAGTAATAATTTTTCATCTAGGCCGTCTTCTGTCAAGTCAATCCAAACAGAACCATCTTCTTTTTTAAATAAGATATTTTTGGCTAAGCCTTCTTCAATCAAGGTTTTCCCTAAAAGGTAGGTGTCACTTTCATAATAGAGCGAATCAAAAGAAACGCCTAAGTTTTTATAGGTTACATCAAAACCTTTATAGACCCAGCCATTCATGGTTTTCCACAAGTCAACCACTTCAGGGGTTCCAGCCTCCCAGTCGCGCAACATCTTTTGTGCAGCGACAAATAGAGGTGCCTCAACTTTGGCTTCGTCTTCAGATTTACCTTTGGCAACCAAAGTTGCCATCTCCTTTTTATACTCTTGATCAAAACGCACATAGTAGTTCCCTACCAGCTTATCACCTTTTAATCCTGTACTTTCTGGGGTGGCGCCATCGCCATATTTTTGCCAGGCTACCATGGATTTACAAATATGAATCCCACGGTCATTAATGATTTGCGTTTTTACAACACGCTGTCCACTAGCTTCAAGTATTTGCGCAACAGCATAGCCCAAGAGATTGTTCCTGATATGCCCTAAGTGCAAGGGCTTATTTGTATTTGGCGAAGAATATTCGACTAAAGCAACCCCTTTATCTTCTTGAAAAGATACATGCCCGAACTGTGCTGTCTCCTTAATTTCTTTTAATTGACTGACATAAAAGCTGTCTTGAATTGATAAATTCAAAAACCCTTTCACCACATTAAATGCAGTAACATAATCAACTGTTTCGACTAAATACGCTCCTATCGCTTCGCCTAGAGCAACTGGATTCGCTTTGATATGACGCAATAGCGAAAAGACCACTAAGGTGATATCACCCTCAAATTCTTTACGGGTGTGTTGAAACTCAAATTGCTCAATTTCAACCTTATGGTTAGTCGCTAGATAATTCGCTATTGTAGGGGATAGATGGTCAGATAATGCTTTCATGCGAGAATTTGGGCAAAGATACTTATTATAGAGAAAAAATCTTCTTTTGGGTTTATATACATTATCTTTAAAATAAAAATGCTGGTCAATATTTCTTATAATGAACCAAAGATTAAGCGTGCCATTGAAGAAGAAGTAGGAAAACCCTTTGGTTTAAGGGAACGCTGGTCGATGGGTGGAATTGGTTCTGGAAAGCTTTTCATTACAGAAACCTCTATTGATATTCACAATTTATTGGTCCTGGATCAAAACATCAATCAATGCAATGTCGAATTACGCCCAAAAGGGATTATTGTCCATTTTAGAAGCCTATTAGAAACCTATGGTTTAGTCATTCCCTATTACAAGCTTAAGATTTATAAAGGCAAAGCCGAAGAATACTCTATCTATAAAGATCACTCAAAAATTAAAGTCGCTGCAAAAAATAAAAGCACCCACGCTTTTTTTAGAAAAATAAGCGATCAAAAAATAAAAAATGCGCCCCCTACCATAGACGACCTATAAAATATAGACGCTATGAAAATATTAGTTACTGGAGCAAATGGCTATATCGGTATGCGCCTGCTCCCCTATTTGATTAATGCTGGACATGAAGTGTATTGCACAGTGCGCGATCCAGAACGCCTTTCTGTCACCCCGCAGTTAAAGGAAAAACTAAAATTGATTACCCTTGATTTTTTGGCTTCGCCAAAAGAAAACCCGCTACCGCAAGACATCGACGTAGCTTACTATCTGATCCATTCTATGTCGTCTGACATTGGGGATTTTTCACAAATGGAAGCAGATTGTGCGACCAACTTTTGTCGCTTAATTGAAGAGACAAACGCAAAACAAATCATTTATTTAAGCGGTATCGTCAATGACGACCAACTCTCAAAGCACCTTGCCTCGCGAAAAAACGTAGAGGACATATTAAAAAAATCCGCTGTTCCAGCAACCGTTCTAAGGGCGGGGATTATAGTAGGATCAGGGAGTGCTTCTTTTGAAATCATTCGCGATTTATGCGAAAAACTACCCTTAATGGTCACGCCTAAATGGGTAAAGACAAAATCACAACCTATCGCGATTAGAAATGTGATGGAATACCTTAATGGCGTGCTTTTACACCCCGCTTGTCTCAATCAAAGTTTTGACATCGGCGGTCCAGATGTGCTTACTTATAAAGAGATGCTGCATCGCTATGCAAAAAATAGAGGTTTTCGCAATTGGATCTTTAGTGTTCCAGTAATGACGCCAAGGCTTTCGTCTTATTGGCTACATTTTGTTACCTCTACTTCTTATCCGCTTGCAGTAAATTTAGTCGACAGCATGAAAATGGAAGTCATCGCAAGAGATAATCGCCTGCAAGAAATACTCAAAATACAGCCCTACACCTATGATCAAGCCATACAGATGGCGTTTAAACGCATTGAACAGAACTCTGTGATAAGTAGCTGGAAAGATTCTATGGTGAGTGGGCGCTTAAACAAAGCCTTAAATGGCTATATACAAGTACCCCAATACGGTGTTTTAAAAGATGCGCAGCGACTGGACAATATCGATGTAGAAAAAACCTTTACTGCCTTGTGGAAAATAGGGGGAAATCAAGGTTGGTATTACGCTAATTTTTTATGGAAGATTAGAGGGTATTTAGATCAGCTCTCTGGCGGAGTAGGTCTGCGAAGAGGTCGAACCCATCCTGATAAAATTTACGCAGGAGATGCTTTGGATTTTTGGCGTGTTTTACTGGCTGATAAAAAAGGCAAGCGTTTACTGCTATTCGCCGAGATGAAACTCCCTGGAGAAGCCTGGTTAGAATTCAAAATAGAAGGAAACACGGTATACCAAACGGCCACCTTTAGACCTAGAGGGTTGTGGGGGAGACTATACTGGTACAGTCTAGTCCCCTTCCACTATTTTATTTTTAAAGGAATGATTCGCAATCTAGCGAAAGGATAAGCGATTTATCGCTTAGAGATGTCTTTAAACGCTTTATCAACTTGCCCAGTATAAATCTGTCTAGGACGACCGATAGGCTCGTTATTTTTGCGCATTTCTCTCCATTGTGCTATCCAACCAGGTAAACGCCCTAAAGCAAACATTACCGTAAACATTTCTGTAGGAATACCTAAAGCACGGTAGATGATTCCAGAATAGAAATCAACGTTAGGGTACAATTTGCGATCCACAAAATAAGGATCGTTTAATGCTTCTTGTTCTAGGCCTTTGGCAATGTCTAGAATAGGGTCATTAATTCCTAATTCGTTTAATACTTCGTCTGCAGATTTTTTAATGATTCGCGCACGTGGATCAAAGTTCTTGTACACGCGGTGACCAAAGCCCATTAAACGGAAAGGATCGTTTTTGTCTTTGGCTTTAGCCATAAACTTCTTTGTATCCCCACCATCTTTATCAATGGCTTCAAGCATCTCTAATACTGCCTGGTTAGCACCACCATGTAATGGTCCCCAAAGGGCAGAAATCCCTGCAGAAATCGAAGCAAATAGACCTGCGTGAGATGATCCTACAATACGAACCGTTGAAGTAGAACAGTTTTGTTCGTGATCTGCATGTAAGATTAATAATTTATTCAATGCACGATTGACGATGTCGTTAGAAGCATATGCCTCTGTAGGACGACGGAACATCATCTGTGCAATATTATCAACATAGTCTAAATCGCTGTTACTGTAGTTTAACGGCAATCCTTTTACCTTTCTATGTGTCCAGGCACATAAGACCGGGAACTTTGCCATAATTGTAACAATCGCCTCATACATATCTTGTTCAGAATCGATATCTACAGATTCTGGGTTAAAGGCTGTTAATGCCGAGGTTAAAGATGCTAAAGCTCCCATAGGGTGAGCGCTTCGCGGAAAACTTTTCAAGATAAGTTTTAGGTCTTCATCTACTAAAGACTCTTTGTGAATGTCGTTTTGGAATTTTGTCAATTGAGCTTCAGTAGGCAATTCACCAAAAATCAATAAATAAGCTACTTCTAAGAAATCTGCTCCATCGGCTAGATCTTCAATCGAATAGCCACGGTACTTTAATTCTCCTTTTTCCCCATCTAAGAAGGTTACTTCACTCTGACAAGAACCAGAATTTTTAAAGCCTGGATCTAAAGTAACTAAGCCTGTTTGAGCACGAAGGGTTTTGATGTCAATCCCTGTTTCCTTTTCTGTTCCCTCAACTAAAGGGAATTCATAGGTTTTGTTGTCGTATATAAGCTGTACTTTTTTATCCATTGCGTTTAATTCTTTAGTTGTGCAAAAGTACTGAAAAATGCGCAATTTATAAAATGAAAAAAGGGGGAATACTCCCCCTTTAACAATTCAATAACGATACGTTATTTTAGATTTTGAACGCGTTGCGTTGTGGAAAATAAGCTGTTTCAGCTAATTCTTCCTCTATGCGTAACAACTGATTGTATTTTGCCATACGATCACTACGTGAGGCAGAACCTGTCTTGATTTGACCTGTATTTAACGCCACAGCAAGATCTGCAATGGTGTTATCTTCTGTCTCTCCAGAGCGGTGAGACATTACTGCCGTATAACCAGCGTTATGTGCCATATTAACCGCTGCGATGGTTTCTGTTAAACTACCGATCTGATTTACTTTGATCAAAATAGAATTCGCAATTGACTCGTTTATTCCACGAGAAAGGCGCTCTACATTTGTCACAAATAAGTCATCTCCTACAAGTTGAACTTTATCTCCGACTTTATCGGTTAAAGATTTCCAACCGTCCCAGTCGTTTTCATCCATTCCATCTTCGATAGAGATGATAGGGTATTGAGCAGAAAGATCTGCAAGGTATTGAGCTTGCTCTTCAGAAGAACGTTTTACACCAGATTCTCCTTCGAATAGTGTGTAATCATATACACCGTCTTTGTAAAATTCTGCCGCAGCACAATCTAAGGCGATCATTACTTCTTCTCCGGCTTTATAGCCAGCGTTGCCAATGGCTTTGATAATGGTATCTAAAGCATCTTCTGTTCCGTCTAAAGTAGGCGCAAAACCTCCTTCGTCTCCCACAGCCGTACTCAAACCACGGTCGTGTAATACTTTTTTAAGGTGGTGAAAAATTTCTGTCCCCATTTGCATGGCTTTTGAAAAAGTTTCTGCCGCTACAGGCATCACCATAAACTCTTGGAATGCAATAGGAGCATCAGAGTGAGAACCACCGTTGATGATGTTCATCATAGGCACAGGAAGTGTGTTAGCACTTACTCCCCCTACATAGCGATATAAAGGCATATTTAATTCGTTAGCTGCTGCTTTAGCCACGGCTAAAGAAACGCCAAGGATTGCGTTAGCTCCTAACTTTGATTTATTTGGCGTGCCATCTAAATCAATCATCATTTGGTCAATTGTATTTTGCTCAAAGACAGAAACACCTACAATGTGTTGTGCAATGGTTTCATTGACATTATTTACGGCTGTTAATACCCCTTTTCCCATGAAATCTTTTCCACCGTCACGCAGCTCTACCGCTTCGTGTTCACCGGTTGAAGCTCCAGAAGGAACCGCGGCTCTTCCTAAAACACCGTTTTCTGTGATTACATCAACTTCTACGGTAGGATTCCCACGAGAGTCTAAAATTTGTCTTGCATGTATGTTTAAAATAATGCTCATTTGGTTTAGTTTAATTATGGTTTCTATTTTGTGATTAATTCTTTGAATTCTGCAAAGAGATATTTTGCATCGTTAGGCCCTGGGGCGGCTTCTGGATGATATTGTACAGAGAAACATTTCTTAGACTTCATTTTAAGTCCTGCAACTGTATTATCATTTAGATGAGTATGAGAGATTTCAAGATCACTATGTGCCTCTGCTTCTTCTCTATTTACAGCAAAACCGTGGTTTTGCGAAGTAATTTCTCCTTTTCCGGTGCTGTGGTTTAAAACAGGGTGATTGATCCCTCTGTGACCATTAAACATCTTAAAAGTTGAAACGCCATTTGCTAGAGCGATAACTTGATGCCCTAAACAGATCCCAAAGAGCGGAAGATTTTTCTCAATAATTTCTTTGGCGACAGCCTGTGCACTTTCTAAAGGTTGTGGATCACCAGGCCCATTTGACAAGAAATAACCATCTGGATTCCAAGCGGCTAAAGTAGCAAAATCTGTATCATATGGAAATACCTTTAAATAGATTCCCTGACTGGCAATATTTTTAAGAATGCTTTGCTTGATTCCTAAATCTAGCGCAGCTACTTTGATGGGGGCGTTTTCGTCTCCATAAAAGTAAGGTTCTTTTGTTGAAACAGCTGAAGCGAGCTCTCTTCCTTCCATTGAAGGATAAGCTTTTAACTCTTCTTTTAATTCTTCTAAACGATCTACTTCTGTGGTTAATACCGCATTTTGCGCACCGTTTTCTCTAATATACTTTACTAGTGCACGTGTATCCACATCAGAGATGGCTACTTTATTTTGATCGGCAAAAAAGTCGTACAAATTTTTTGTTCCGCTGGGTCTAGTGTGTTCAAAACTGAAGTTTTTACAAATTAAGCCCGCAATTTTAATCGAACCCGATTGATCGTCTTCTTCAACAGTACCATAATTACCAATATGTGCATTTGTGGTTACCATAATTTGTCCAAAATAAGAAGGATCTGTAAAGATCTCTTGATAACCGGTCATCCCGGTATTGAAACAAATTTCTCCAAATGCGCTTCCTTTAATCCCTATGGATTTTCCGTAAAAAACAGTGCCATCAGCTAAAAGTACTATGGCTTCTTCTCGTTTTTTATACTTCATATTCTTTCTGAAAATTTTTACAAAGAAACATAAAAAAAAGGATAAACTCTAAGAGCTTATCCTTTCTGATATGTTAGAATTATTAACATCTATTCTTGAGCAGTATCTTCTGTTTCGGCAGCTGGTGAATCAGTGGCCTCTGTTGTTTCTTCTGCTACTTCAGCGACAGGAGCATCAGCTGCCTTTTTCGCTTTACCTCTACGGGTTGATTTCTTTTTAGTTTCTTCTTTGTTTGTGTAAACATCGTTGAAGTCAACTAATTCAATCATGGCCATATCGGCGTTATCTCCTAATCGATTTCCTAGTTTGATGATACGTGTGTATCCTCCAGGACGATCTCCTACTTTAGCTGCAACGTCTCTAAATAGATCCGCTACTGCTTCTTTTGATCTTAAATAACGAAAAGCTGTTCTACGGTTATGTGTCGTATCGTCTTTCGCTTTAGTGATAATAGGCTCCACAAATTGTTTTAAAGCTTTTGCTTTAGTCACTGTGGTATTAATTCTCTTATGTTCGATTAATGAACAGGCCATGTTGGCAAGCATCGATTTGCGATGTGCTGTCTTACGACCTAGGTGCATTACTTTTTTTCCGTGTCTCATTTTCTAGTGTATAAAAATGTCGGGTTAGTCTTTATCTAATTTGTATTTTGAAAGGTTCATACCAAAAGAAAGTCCTTTTAATACTACTAATTCTTCCAACTCTGTCAATGATTTCTTTCCAAAGTTTCTAAACTTCATCAAGTCGTTCTTGTTGTAAGAAACTAAGTCTCCTAATGTTTCTACTTCAGCTGCTTTTAAACAGTTTAAAGCACGTACAGAAAGATCCATATCAATAAGCTTAGTTTTAAGCAATTGACGCATGTGTAGTGACTCTTCATCATAAGTCTCTGTTTGTGCGATCTCGTCTGCTTCAAGGGTAATGCGCTCGTCAGAGAACAACAAGAAGTGGTGAATTAACGTTTTAGCTGCTTCAGTTAAAGCATCTTTAGGATGAATTGAACCATCTGTAATGATTTCGAAAACTAATTTTTCGTAATCTGTTTTTTGCTCAACACGATAGTTTTCGATGCTAAACTTGACATTTTTTACAGGTGTATAGATAGAGTCGATGGCGATAGTACCTAACTCAACATCCATTTTTTTATTTTCTTCAGCAGGAACATATCCACGACCTTTTTCAATGGTCAATTCCATGTTCAATTGAACGCTCTTTTCAAGGTTACAAATCACTAAGTCGTGATTTAAAACTTGGAAGCCAGAAATAAACTTTTGAAAATCAGAGGCTTTTAATTGCTCTTGCCCACCGATAGTGATGTTTACTTTTTCTGTTTCGAGGTCTTCAATTTGACGCTTAAAGCGAACTTGCTTTAGATTAAGAATGATCTCTGTAACATCTTCTACAATTCCAGGAATGGTAGAAAATTCGTGATCAATGTTTTCGATTTTCACTGAAGTGATTGCAAATCCTTCTAAAGAGGAAAGCAATACTCTTCTCAATGCGTTCCCGACAGTAAGTCCATAACCAGGCTCAAGAGGACGGAATTCGAATTTTCCTTCGAATTCTGAAGAGTCGATCATGATAACTTTGTCAGGTTTTTGAAAATTTAATATAGCCATAGGGTAAACTTCAGTTATTATTTAGAATACAATTCTACGATTAGTTGCTCTTTAATATTCTCAGGGATTTGTAAACGCTGAGGAGTAGAGACAAATGTACCTTCAAGGGTAGCACCATTCCAAGTCAACCACTCATATACAGATGAGTTGCGCTCTAAAGAATGGGTAATGGCAGTTAATGATTTAGATTTCTCACGCACTCCGATAACATCTCCTGCTTTGATATGACAAGAAGGAATGTTAACGATTGCACCGTTCACGGTGATATGACGGTGAGAAACTAATTGACGTGCTGCAGAACGCGTAGGAGCAATTCCTAAACGGTAAACAACGTTGTCTAAACGAGACTCACATAATTGAAGTAAAACTTCACCAGTAACCCCTTTAGCTCTAGAAGCACGGTCAAAGATGATTCTAAATTGTTTTTCTAAAATTCCGTAAGTGAATTTAGCTTTTTGCTTCTCCATTAACTGGATAGCATATTCGGACTTTTTCCCACGTCTTCTGTTGTTTCCGTGTTGTCCTGGAGGATAATTTCTTTTCTCGAAAGATTTATCAGCACCAAAGATGGGTTCTCCAAATTTGCGTGCAATTTTAGTTTTTGGACCAGTGTATCTTGCCATTTTATTATTGGTTGGTGTAAAAGGAGTTATGAATTAAGGTCGCTTCCTTCGATAACTATTATCCTTCTACTGATTAAAATTAATTATACTCTACGTCTTTTAGGAGGACGACATCCGTTGTGTGGTAGTGGAGTTACATCGATGATCTCTGTAACTTCAATGCCATTGTTATGTAGTGTTCTGATCGCAGACTCACGTCCATTACCAGGTCCTTTTACATATACTTTAACTTGACGCAAACCTGCTTCTTGTGCTACCTTAGCACAGTCTTCTGCTGCAGTTTGAGCAGCATAAGGGGTATTTTTCTTAGATCCTCTAAAGCCCATTTTACCGGCAGATGACCATGAGATAACTTCTCCTTTTAGGTTGGTAAGCGAGATAATGATGTTGTTGAAAGAAGCATTGATATGCGCTTCTCCAGTTGATTCAACAATAACCTTTCTTTTTTTGCTTGCTGTTTTAGCCATAGTCTAAAATTATTTAGTTGCTTTTTTCTTGTTAGCAACTGTTTTACGTTTCCCTTTACGAGTACGCGAGTTGTTTTTAGTACGTTGTCCTCTTAATGGTAAGCCCGATCTGTGACGGATACCTCTATAACAACCGATGTCCATTAATCGCTTAATGTTCAATTGTACTTCAGAACGCAACTCACCTTCAATCTTGAAGCTAGAAACAGCTTCACGAATGGCAGCGATTTCACTATCGGTCCAATCAGATACTTTTTTGCTTTCGTCAACTTTAGCTTCTGCTAAAATATTTTGAGCACGACTACGACCGATACCAAAGATATAAGTCAATGCGATTACTCCGCGTTTTTGTTTTGGAATGTCTACTCCTGATATTCTTGCCATAATTATCCTTGTCTTTGTTTAAATCTAGGATTCTTTTTGTTAATAACATAAAGGCGACCCTTTCTGCGAACGATCTTGCAGTCGGCGCTTCTTTTCTTTAATGATGCTCTTACTTTCATCTTTTCTTATTTAAAATCTATAAGTGATCCTTGCTTTTGTTAAATCGTAAGGACTCATTTCTAATTTAACTTTATCTCCTGGTAATAATTTGATGTAATGCAATCTCATTTTTCCAGAGATATGTGCCGTTACAACATGACCGTTTTCTAACTCGACTCTAAACATTGCATTAGACAATGCCTCGATGATGGAACCTTCTTGCTCTATTGCTGCTTGTTTTGCCATCTTAGTTCGTGTTTGCTTTACGGTTTGTACCAGTTTTCATCAAACCATCATAGTGACGGTTTAACAAATAAGAATTTACTTGCTGGATCGTGTCAATGGCTACCCCTACCATAATCAATAGAGAGGTTCCACCATAAAACAATGCCCAACCTTGTTGCATTCCCATTAGCTTCACTACAACCGCTGGAAATACAGCTAGCGCAGCTAAGAAAAGTGATCCTGGGAAAGTAATGTGTGACATTACTGTATCAAGGAAATCACTTGTTTCGTTTCCAGGTCGTACTCCAGGTACAAATCCACCACTTCTTTTTAAATCATCTGCCATTTTGTTTGTTGGAACAGTAATCGCAGTATAGAAATAAGTGAAGATGATAATGAGTAAACCAAAGACAACATTGTACCAAAGGCCAAAGATGTCTGAGAAGTTAACCTGTAACCACTGCCCTACATCGCTATCTCCCATTAGTCCACCTACATAAGCTGGAGCAAACATAATGGCTTGTGCAAAGATGATAGGCATAACCCCAGAAGCATTAAGCTTTAATGGGATATATTGTCTTGAACCAAAAACATTACTCTCATTAGCACCAGATTGTGTTCTGCGTGCATATTGTACTGGGATTTGGCGAACCGCCATAACCAATAAAATTGAAAGTACGATTATAATAATCCAAAGGATCAATTCGATTAAGATTAGAATAAGTCCACCGTTGTTTTCAGATACACGAGAAACGACTTCTTGTACAAAAGACAAAGGAAGTGTCGCGATAATCCCTACCATAATCAATAACGAGATACCATTACCAATACCTTTATCGGTAATTTTTTCTCCTAACCACATGGCAAAGATTGTTCCTGTAACAAGGATGATAACAGCCGGAGCCATAAATGATAATCCTTTCCCTAAAACAAAAGCAGAGTCTGGAACCCCTAAGGCGCCTAATCCATAAAGATAGGCAGGAGCTTGAACCACACAAATAGCGATGGTTAACCATCTTGTAATTTGGTTCAAGGTTTTACGACCACTTTCTCCTTCTTTCTGTAGTTTTTGAAGATAAGGAATCGCCACTCCCATCAACTGTACTACAATCGAAGCAGAAATATATGGCATGATCCCTAAAGCAAATACAGATGCATTAGCAAAAGCACCACCAGTAAACATGTTTAATACACCTAAAAGACCTCCTCCACCGGTACGGTTTCCGAGTTCTGCTAATTGTACTGCATCAATTCCAGGTAAGGTAATTTGCGCACCAAAACGATAAATAAGAAGAATGGTTAGCGTAATGCCTATACGGCCACGTAACTCTTCAATCTTATAAATATTTACTAAGGTTTCTAAAAATTTCTTCATCCTCTTCTATAATTCAATGGCTTCTCCACCAGCAGCTTCAATAGCGGCTTTAGCAGTAGCAGTAAATTTGTGAGCGCTAACTTTAATGGCAGCTTTTAACTCACCACGGCCTAAGATTTTTACTAATTCGGTTTTACGTGCTAGACGTAATTCAACGATATTATCAAAACCTAGACTGTCTTTGATTTTCTTTTCATCAACTAAAGCTTGTAAGGTATCAAGATTGATTCCTTGATAGTCTTTACGGTTGATATTTTTAAATCCAAATTTAGGCACACGACGTTGTAAAGGCATTTGCCCTCCTTCAAATCCTAATTTCTTAGAATATCCAGAACGCGATTTAGCACCTTTGTGTCCACGTGCAGCGGTTCCACCTTTACCAGACCCTTGACCACGGCCAAGACGTTTTGCGTTTTTGTGGGTAGACCCTTCTGCTGGTTGTATATTACTTAAGTTCATATTATCAATTTATGCTTCTGTAACAGAAACTAAATGTTCAACTTTCTTTATCATTCCTAGGATATTAGGAGTAGCCTCGTGGGTTACTTCTTTTCCAATTCCTTTTAAACCAAGGGCTTCAAGGGTACGTTTTTGATTTTGTAAACGCTTGATACCACTTTTGATTTGTTTTACTTTCACTTTTGCCATGACTCGCTAATTATCCGTTAAATACTTTGTCTAAAGAGATACCGCGTTGACGAGCAACCATCTCTGGGCTTCTCAATTGAAGTAAAGCATCAAAAGTTGCTTTCACTACATTGTGCGGGTTAGAAGAACCTTGTGACTTTGAAAGTACATTGTGTACTCCTACTGCTTCTAGTACGGCACGTACAGCACCACCTGCGATTACCCCTGTACCGGCAGAAGCTGGCTTTAAGAATACGCGGGCTCCACCATATTTACCTTTTTGTTCGTGTGGTAAGGTTCCGTTTTTAATTGGAATACGAACGAGGTTTTTCTTAGCATCCTCTACGGCTTTAGAAATTGCTTCTGCAACTTCTTTAGATTTCCCTAGACCTTGACCTACTACACCGTTCTCATCACCGACAACAACGATAGCAGAAAAACCAAATGCGCGTCCTCCTTTTGTTACTTTAGTTACACGTTGAACTCCTACTAAGCGATCTTTTAATTCGAGACCTCCAGGTTTTACCAACTCTATGTTTTTATAATCTTGATACATAATCGCTTATTAAAATTTTAAACCACCTTCGCGAGCACCATCAGCTAGTGACTTTACTCTTCCGTGATACAAATAGCCACCGCGGTCAAATCTTACAACAGAAATTCCAGCAGCAATTGCTTTTTCTGCCACGCTTTTTCCAACAGCTGTAGCGGTTAATTGTTTGTTCTCTTGAGCATCTACTCCTTTGTCTCTTGATGAAGCAGCAACAAGGGTTTTCCCTGTAGTGTCATCAATTACTTGCGCATAGATCTCTTTGTTACTTCTAAAGACTGATAAGCGAGGTGCATTTGCAGTTCCCGATACGGTTTTGCGAATACGACGACGGATTCTTAGTCTTCTTTCTTCTTTACTTAATCCCATATTTAAACTACTTATGCAGATTTACCTGCTTTTCTTCTAATTTGTTCACCAACGAATTTAACTCCTTTTCCTTTGTATGGTTCAGGCTTGCGGAAAGAGCGAATCTTAGCTGCAACGAAACCAACTAATTGTTTGTCGTGAGAGCTTAATTTAATGATTGGATTCTTTCCTTTTTCAGAGATTGTTTCCACTTTAACTTCTGGCGCGATGTCCAGTAAGATGTTGTGTGAAAACCCTAGCGCTAAGTCTAGTTTTTGTCCTTGATTCGAAGCACGATATCCTACCCCTACTAATTCTAATTCTTTGGTGAAACCTTTGCTTACACCTTCGATCATATTAGCTAAAAGGGCACGATACAAACCGTGTTTAGATTTGTGCTCTTTTGAATTTGATTTTCTTGTGACTGTGATGATTCCTTCGTTATTCTCGAAAGACACCGCGTCATACGGTTGTTCTAGTTCACCTAGTTTTCCTTTTACGATAACTTTATCGGCCTGGATGTCAACTGTGACACCTTCAGGGATCGCTACAGGATTATTACCAACTCTAGACATTTCTTTTTATTTAATTGTTTAATAAACGTAACACAATACTTCACCACCCACGTTGTCACGCTGTGCTTGTTTCCCAGTCATTACACCTTTTGAGGTAGAAACGATAGAGATTCCTAGACCATTTAAAATTCGTGGCATATCTGTAGTACCAGCATACTTGCGTAGACCAGGCGTAGAGATACGTTGAATTTTGTTAATGATCGGCGCTTTAGTTGCTGGATCGTATTTCAATGCGATCTTGATGCTTCCTTGCTTGTTATCAGTTTCTTCAAACTTATAGCTAAGGATGTATCCTTGATCGAATAATATTTTTGTTATTTCTTTTTTCAAATTAGAAGCGGGAATGCTTACCACGCGATGGCCTGCGGAGTTTGCGTTACGGATTCTAGTAAGATAATCTGCTAATGGATCTGTGTACATAATTCTTAATTTAGATTACCAACTTGCTTTAGTTACACCAGGAATTAATCCTTTGTTGGCCATTTCTCTAAAGGTTACCCTTGAAATACCAAATTGACGCATATATCCTTTTGGACGACCGGTTAATTTACAACGGTTGTGCATACGGATAGGCGAGGCATTCTTAGGAAGCTTTTGTAAAGCTTCATAATCACCAGCTTCTTTTAATGCTTTGCGTTTAGCAGCATATTTAGCGACTGTTTTTGCACGTTTTACTTCGCGTGCTTTCATTGATTCTTTTGCCATCTTAGTTCTTTTTAAAAGGTAAACCTAGTTGTGTTAATAATGACTTTGCTTCTTTGTCTGTAGGTGCAGAAGTCACAAAAGTGATATCCATCCCTGCAATTTTATTTACTTTATCAATATCAATTTCAGGGAAAATGATTTGTTCAGTAATACCAAGGGTGTAGTTTCCACGCCCGTCAAAACCGTTCGCTTTGATACCTTGAAAATCACGCACTCGTGGTAAAGCAACTGTTACTAAGCGATCAAGGAATTCGTACATGCGCTCCCCACGAAGGGTTACTTTAGCACCGATAGGCATTCCTTTACGCAGCTTAAATGCAGCAACATCTTTCTTAGAGATAGTCGCTACTGCTTTTTGACCTGTAATTGTCGTTAATTCATCAACTGCGTGATCGATTAATTTCTTATCTGCAACGGCAGCACCAACTCCACGGCTAAGAACGATCTTCTCTAACACGGGAACTTGCATAACGTTTGAATAGCTAAACTCTTCTTTGAGAGCAGCAACGATTCTGTCGTTGAATTCTTGTTTTAGTCTAGGTGTATAACTCATCACTAAATAACTTCATTTGTTTTCTTCGAGAACCTTACTTTTTTGTCTCCTTCCATGCGGTATCCTACACGTGTAGTTTGGCCGTCTGCAGTGAGCAAAGATAAGTTCGAAATTTGAATAGGTGCTTCTTTTTCTTGAATACCTCCTTGTGGGTTCTGCGCGCTAGGTTTAGCGTGCTTTTTGACAAGGTTTACCCCTTCGACAATCGCTTTGTTGTCTTCGCGAAGTACTTGTCTCACTTCACCTTCTGCACCTTTGTGTGCTCCAGCGATGACACGCACCTTATCTCCTGTTTTGATTTTTAATTTTCCCATGCGTATAGCTTAAAGCACCTCTGGTGCTAATGATACAATTTTCATGAACTGTTTGTCTCTTAACTCACGAGCAACTGGACCGAAAACACGGGTTCCAAGCATTTCGCCAGCGGCATTTAACAACACACAAGCATTGTCATCAAAACGGATATAAGATCCATCTGGTCGACGTACTTCTTTCGTTGTTCTCACCACTACTGCGGTAGAGACTTGTCCTTTTTTAGCTGTCCCAGAGGGAGAAGCTTCTTTTACAGTAACTACTATCTTGTCACCTAGAGAAGCATAACGTCTTTTTGTTCCTCCTAATACACGAATAGTAAGGACTTCTTTTGCACCGGTGTTATCGGCAACACGTAATCTTGATTCTTGTTGTAACATGATTATTTAGCTCTTTCAATGATTTCTACTAATCTCCAGCACTTTGATTTACTCATCGGGCGGGTTTCCATGATCTTTACTGTATCACCGATATTGCAATCGTTAGTATTGTCATGGGCAACGTATTTCTTAGTTTTCAAAACGAATTTCCCATACATAGGGTGTTTTACGCGTTTCACCTCTGATACAACGATAGACTTGTCCATCTTGTTACTGGTTACTACACCGATTCGTTCTTTTCTTAAATTTCTACTTTCCATATTCTACGCTTCTTGTTGTCTTTGCGTGATTGCTGTTTGCAAACGAGCGACAGTTCTACGTGCACTTCTAATCTGCAATGGATTTTCAAGAGGAGTAATTGTGTGTGCCATGTTCAACTCTGTAAGTTGCTTTTGGAACTCAGCTAATTTATCCTGAAGATCTGCTAGCGAAAGATTATTAATTTCTGATTGTTTCATAGTTCTTGATCAATTATGCTTGAAAATCTCGCGCAATAATAAATTTAGTTCTTACGGGAAGCTTTTGTGCAGCTAGACGTAAAGCCTCTTTTGCGATGTCCATCGGTACACCAGAGATTTCAAATAAAATACGTCCTGGCTTCACAACAGCCACAAAATATTCTGGAGCTCCTTTTCCTTTCCCCATACGTACCTCAAGAGGTTTCTTTGTGATGGGTTTGTCTGGGAAAATTTTAATCCATAATTGTCCTTCCCTTTTCATGTAACGCGTTGCAGCAATACGTGCAGCTTCGATCTGACGAGAAGTGATGAATTTTGAATCCAAGGCTTTGATACCAAACATTCCGTTAGAAAGTTGGTGTCCACGCATAGAATTGCCTTTCATACGGCCTTTCTGCGCTTTGCGGAATTTAGTTCTTTTAGGTTGTAACATATTTCCTACCTATTTATTTACGACGTCTTTGACGTTGATTGTTATTCTTTCCTCCGTTGTTGGTCTTCTTAGTCATTCCTACTAAAGGAGATAACTCACGCTTACCATACACTTCTCCTTTCATGATCCATACCTTGATTCCAAGGCGACCATAAGTGGTGTGTGCTTCAACTAAAGCGTAATCAATATCTGCTCTAAAAGTAGAAAGTGGAATACGTCCTTCTTTGTACGATTCTGAACGTGCCATTTCTGCTCCGTTTAAACGACCAGAGATTTGGATTTTAATCCCTTCAGAGTTCATACGCATTGCAGCAGCAATGGCCATTTTAATGGCACGACGGTAAGAAATACGTCCTTCGATTTGACGTGCGATAGAGGCACCAACTAAACGTGCATCTAATTCTGGACGTTTAATTTCGAAGATATTGATTTGTACTTCTTTCTCTGTGATTTGCTTTAACTCTTCTTTTAACTTGTCTACTTCTTGACCAGCTTTACCAATAATGATTCCTGGACGGGCAGTAGTGATTGTTACCGTAATGAGTTTTAGTGTACGCTCGATGATTACATTAGACACACTTGCTTTAGCTAAACGTGCGTGAATGTATTTTCTGATTTTATCGTCTTCAGCAATTTTGTCACCATAGTCGTTTCCTCCATACCAGTTGGAGTCCCATCCTCTAATGATGCCTAAGCGATTTCCGATTGGGTTGGTTTTCTGTCCCATATTAACTTTCTATAGTGTTAGATCCTAGCACAAGTGTAACGTGGTTAGAGCGCTTGCGAATGCGGTGAGCACGACCCTGTGGAGCAGGACGTAAACGCTTTAACATGTTTCCACTGTCTACGCGGATTTCTTTTACAAATAATGCTGCGTTTTCGATATCAGCATCTTCATTTTTTGCTTGCCAGTTGGCTAAAGCAGATAACAATAGTTTTTCTAAACGACGTGAAGCTTCTTTTGGACTAAACTTCAAAATCGCTAAGGCTTTATTGACATCCTCACCACGCACCTGGTCAGCAACCAAACGCATTTTACGAGGAGACGTTGGGCAATTGTTCAGCTTTGCAAAAGCAAGCGATTTTTTCGCTTCTTTTATGGCTTGTGCGGATTGTCTTTTACGATTTCCCATGTCTATTATTTTTTGCCTTTATTTTTTGCACCAGCGTGACCACGGAATGATCTAGTTGGTGAAAATTCGCCTAATTTATGTCCTACCATATTCTCTGTTACATATACAGGGATAAATTGTCTCCCGTTATGAACACCGATGGTTTGCCCTACAAAGTCAGGGGTAATTAACGAAGCTCGAGACCATGTCTTGATGACTGATTTCTTGCCGGATTCCACATTGGCCAAAACCTTTTTTTCAAGGCTGTGGTGTACAAAGGGTCCTTTTTTTAATGAACGTGCCATAGTTGCTTATTTTTTTCTACGTTCGATAATGAATTTACTACTCGCTTTGGTCTTAGAACGTGTTCTATATCCTTTAGCTGGTACACCGTTACGGTTACGTGGGTGACCTCCAGAGGCACGACCTTCACCACCACCCATGGGGTGATCGACAGGGTTCATTGCTACTGGTCTTGTTCTTGGACGACGACCTAACCAACGTGAGCGACCTGCTTTTCCAGAAACCAATAATTGGTGATCTGAGTTAGAGATGGCCCCAATCGTTGCTAAACAAGTAACAAGGATCATACGGGTTTCTCCTGAAGGTAATTTCACTGTGGCATATTTCCCATCACGTGCCATTAATTGAGCAAATGCTCCTGCACTACGTGCAATATTGGCGCCGCGACCTGGGTGCAACTCAATACAAGAAATGATCGTTCCTAACGGGATCGCACTTAAAGGAAGTGTGTTCCCTACTTCTGGAGCAACATTTGCTCCAGAAACAACAGTTTGACCAACCTGCAATCCATTCTGCGCAATGATGTAGCGCTTTTCGCCATCAGTATACTCTACTAAGGCGATGAATGCGGTTCTGTTAGGATCGTATTCAATTGTTTTTACTTCTGCTGTGACATCAAACTTGTTACGTTTGAAGTCAACTAAACGATACCTTTTCTTATGTCCACCACCAACATGGCGCATGGTCATTTTCCCGGTATTGTTTCTTCCTCCTCTACGCTTCTTCGGAGCCAAAAGGCTTTTTTCCGGCTTATCAGTAGTAATTGCGTCAAATCCATTTACTACTCTAAAACGCTGCGCGGGAGATATCGGTTTTAATTTTCTAACTGACATGTGACGCTATTAAAGATTATTATAAAAATCTATCGCATCACCTTCGGCAACATCTACGATGGCCTTTTTGATACGATTTGTTTTTCCACGTTGCAATCCGGTTTTTGTATAACGTGTTTTACGTTCCGGACCGTAGTTCTGAGTTCTTACTTTATCAACAGTAACTCCATAAGCAGTTTCCACTGCTTTTTTGATCTCTACTTTGTTTGCAGTCGTGTCAACCAAGAACGTATAGCGATTATTCATCTCGCTATCGGCAGTGGCTTTTTCTGTAATGATGGGTTTTATCAAAATACTCATAACACTATGCTTTATTCAAAATAGTTTCTAATTCGGCAACTGAAGACTCACTAATCACGATGCTTCCAGCATTGACGATTTTGTAAGTGTTTAATTCTGAAGTAGTTAATGCTTCTGAATTTTTCAAATTGCGCGACGACAAATATACATTATTATTTGGCTCAGCCAAGACTAGTAAAGACTTTTTACTGTCGATGCCTAAAGACTTAAGAATATTAATGTAAGCGGATGTTTTAGGCGCGTCCATCACAATATCTTCTAAAATGATAATTGATTTCTCTTGTGCCTTTAAACTTAGCGCCGATTTACGGGCTAAACGCTTCACTTTTTTGTTGGTCTTTTGACTGTAATCACGAACACGTGGTCCAAATACGCGACCTCCACCTCTAAACAATGGGTTTTTGATTGATCCTGCACGAGCAGTACCAGTTCCCTTTTGTTTTTTGATTTTGCGTGTACTACCTACAATTTCTCCACGTTCTTTTGCTTTGTGGGTTCCTTGACGCTTGTTCGCTAAGTGCGCTTTAACGTCTAAGTAGATAGCGTGATTGTTAGGCTCAATACCGAATACGTCTTTAGAAAGTTCAACTTTCCTTCCCGTATCTTTTCCTTGAATGTCAATAACTGCTACTTTCATTATTTCTCAACGATTACGTAAGCATTTTTTGCTCCTGGCACACATCCTTTAACTACTAAAAGATTCTTGTCTGCCACAACTTTCAACACTCTTAAGTTCTGTACTTTCACTTTATCGCCTCCCATTCTACCTGCCATGCGCATTCCTTTGAATACACGAGCTGGATAAGAAGCTGCACCGATTGATCCTGGCGCACGTAAACGGTTATGTTGACCGTGAGTCGCTTGACCTACTCCGGCAAAACCGTGACGTTTTACTACCCCTTGGAAGCCTTTTCCTTTAGACGTTCCAGAGATATCTACAAATTCTCCTTCTTCAAAGAGATCTACTGATATGGTGTCCCCTAATTGATACTCTTGTTCAAAATCTTGGAATTCAACGACCTTTTTCTTCGGAGCAGTATTCGCCTTTTTAAAGTGCCCTTGGGCTGCTTTATCCGTGCGTTTTTCTGCCTTGTCATCGAAACCTAATTGAAGTGCATCATAGCCATCAACCGCTGCGGTTCTGACTTGGGTAACCACGCATGGTCCAACTTCAATCACCGTACAAGGAATGTTCTTTCCTTGCTCGTCGAAGAGGCTGGTCATACCGATTTTTTTTCCTATTAACCCAGACATTTTATTTAATTATTTATTATTAATTCTTGTAATTATACTTTGATCTCTACTTCTACCCCACTTGGCAATTCTAACTTCATCAATGCATCGATTGTTTTAGAAGAAGAACTGTAGATGTCTAACAAGCGCTTGTAAGAGCATAATTGAAATTGCTCACGTGACTTCTTGTTAACGTGTGGTGAACGTAGTACAGTAAAGATTTTCTTGTGTGTAGGTAAAGGAATAGGTCCTGTCACTACTGCACCGGTTGTTTTTACTGTCTTTACGATTTTGTCAGCAGACTTATCTACTAAGTTATAATCGTATGATTTTAATTTTATTCTAATTTTTTGACTCATCGTAAATGATTTAAGCTTTTTGTCCTTTTACTTCAGCAATTACTGCTTCAGAAATGTTAGACGGTGTTTGTTCATAGTGTGAAAACTCCATAGTTGAAGTAGCACGACCAGAAGATAATGTACGTAACGAGGTTACATAACCAAACATTTCTGAAAGCGGTACGTTGGCTTTAACTACCTTCGAACCCATTTTGGCAGCCAATTCAAACGAAAGTGAATCGGAATCCACAGGGTGGAATGAACCGTCTGTCAATGTTACCTTAATAGCATCTACCTCAAAACCAGCTAATGGACCATTAGACATGGCTTGTTTGAAACCTTTCTCAACAGATGGGATATATTCTTTTGGAACGTTACCACCTTTAATTTTATTTACAAATTCTAAACCTGATTTACCTTCTTCCGCTGGCTCAAGTGTAAATACAATGTCTGCAAACTTACCACGACCACCAGATTGCTTTTTATATACTTCACGGTGATCCGTAGAATCTGTAATGGCTTCTTTGTACTCTACTTGAGGTTGACCTTGGTTTACATCAACCTTAAACTCACGTCTAAGACGGTCAACAATAATATCAAGGTGAAGTTCACCCATTCCAGAAATGATGGTTTGTCCAGAAGCTTCGTCAGTTTTTACTTGGAAGGTTGGATCCTCTTCAGCAAGTTTGGCAAGTGCCATACCTAATTTGTCAACGTCAGCTTTTGTTTTTGGCTCAACCGCAATACCGATTACAGGATCAGGAAAGTCCATACTTTCTAAGATGATTGGCGACTTTTCTGCTGATAGCGTATCACCCGTCTTTATATCTTTAAATCCTACCGCTGCACCAATATCACCCGCTTCAATGAAGTCAATAGAGTTTTGCTTATTGGCGTGCATCTGATAAATACGTGAAATACGTTCTTTGTTACCTGAACGGTTGTTCAGAACATAAGAACCTGCATCTAAACGACCAGAATAAGCACGGAAAAATGCCAAGCGACCCACAAAAGGATCTGTAGCAATTTTAAATGCCAACGCAGCAAAAGGATCATTTACTGAAGGCTTGCGGGAAATTTCATCGCCTGTATCAGGATTAGTACCTACAATCGCTTCTTTGTCTTCTGGCGAAGGTAAATAACGACAAACCGCATCTAACAAAAACTGAACGCCTTTGTTTTTAAATGCAGAACCACAGATCATTGG
>JBELLO010000013.1:0-24722 GCA_042096495.1 Candidatus Arcticimaribacter sp. | reverse complement strand
GGAATTCATCGATCACAGTTTTCAATTAGCCAAAGACTTTCACGCCCTTTTAAATGAAGAAGAGGATTTTACAACCCCCTATTCCCCTCAAAGTAATATTCTCTGTTTTCGATATGAAAAGTTTAGTCGTGAAGATGACTTTCAAAAGCTATTGCGCTATACCATTATTAACGAAAAACGCTTTTATTTAACCTCTTGTGAGATGAACGGACAGCGCTATTTACGGGTTGTTTTACTCAATCCAAAGACGACAATTGATCATCTTAAAAACCTTGTTGAAGAAATTAAAAATACTGCACTGTCTTTAAACTAGATAGCACTTCAAAAAACATAAAAAATAAAGGACTATCTTCAAATGAGAAAAGGAGAATCAAGCCTAAATAACTTCAGTTATGCTACTTGTTTTATGATTGAATGAGATGATCTCTCCTGCTTTTTTACCAAGGAGTAATTTCCCAATCGGACTTTGAGCAGAGATACAATAATAAGTTGTTTTATCGATTTCGAGTGCTGGGGTAGAGACGGCAATATAATAGCTCAATTGATCTGTTTTGACCACTGACCCCACAGAAATTATTTTTGTGGATAGATGGTTTTCTAAAGGGAGCAGTAGTTTGAGATTCCTTTCGGTTTCTTTTATTTGCTCGCCTAGTTTTTCTCTTTCCAGTTGTAGCATGGCGCGGCCAGTTTCGTGCTTATCGCCGGCGCTACTTTTACTTTCAGATGCAAGGGCAACTAAGAGGTCTGATTTCCTTTGTTCAAATAAACCTAAGCTTTCGTTGAGGTGGTCAGCACAATGTTGAAATAAGGTCTTTTTTAGCATTAAGGCAATATTAGTCTATCTAATTGTTAAGGGGTTGTTTTTGATTCATTCCATCAATGGGAACACCTCTAAAGTAAGAAAAGACAGATTTAATTGTCTTTAAAGTTCGATAAAAAAACCATGAAACACTCGTATTTAAGGGTAGTCCAAGAAGATTTTCAACGGGTAAATTAGCCGTATATCACAAATTTATTCATTGAGAAAGGCTCGATAAACTTCGCCCCATTGATTATTGTCTTCGGTGGCATTAGGCTCCCCATCATCGTTTAAAAGGGCATTGCGGTCGGCGCTGTTTTGATTCCACAACCAGGCCAGCACACTAATTTGAGCACTATTGGCTGCATTGAGAAAAGGAAGAACCGGCATTACATCAGCGACATTATGCACCCCTATCTCCCCAAAAATGACAGGGAAATTTTGACCTTGTAGCCGTTGAATGCGTTGCCATATATCTGCTTCGCTTTGATCGACCAGCCATTTTTCATAGGCGTGTAAATCAAAGAGGAGATTAGGACGGGTTTCCATTAATTCTAGGCCTTTGGCCAAAAGGGCCACCTCAGACTGCCCTTGCTCATTCCCAGGGACCAGGATGATATTATCAAAGCCGCTATTGCGCAAGTTATCGACCATGTCTTCCATGCTTGTCAACCAAAGGTCATGGCTGTAATTATTCTGATTATTCCAGTGAAAAGGTTCATTCCACACTTCTATCCATACATCGGGTTGGTCGCTAAAATGTTCTGCAATGGCTTGCATTTTTGATTTGTAGGCGGGGTAAAAACTTTGCTCCAGCGGGTTTAAACCCGTCAACAAACTGCGTTCTCCGCTCTCATTAACCCAGCCAAAAGGACAGAGAATCGTGATTTTTCCGTGGGCCCTATTTTGATCGACTATGCTTTGTAAGGGGTGATACCATACCGCATCACTCCCTTGAATCGCTCCACCACTAATGGGCTGTTCTCTTAGATTTCCGATAAACTCTCTTACGATCTCGATATTCCATCGATCCATCAAGGCTGCATTGCCTAAACCATAGGTTTGCAAAGCATTTACTCCTTTGTAAAATACCGGTTGATTTTCTTTTAAAATTTGGGCACCTTCTACCCTATAAAGCAAGGTATTGTCTCTTACTTCTGGCAAATCTTCTTTTGGACTACAAGACTGCAAAACAAGTATTAGAAGACAAAAATTGAAGTAAAATATTAAGTCAATAATTCGATTGGGAAAAAAGTGTTTCATCAAGGGGTTATTGTTTGGATAGCACGACCTAATTTCTCACAACCAAAGCGAATAACGTCTGTCGTGGGGCAACCCGTTTCAGCTTCAATTTTTTGTATCATTTCAAGGGCTTCGATTTCACTAAGGGCAGTGGTGTTTAATGTAATGCCCACCACCTTTGCTTGTGGATAGGTGCCACAAACATGTACCAAGGCTTCATTTAGCGCAATAAAATCTTTTAAAGGAGGAATTTTAATACTTTCTGGGAATTTCAAATGGGTCTTTTCTGCCCGGTGGCACAAGATCAAGTGAGTGGGGCAACTCCCGCGCATCAAGGGTAGCGTGGCGGTGCTACCAGGATGTAAAAGGGAGCCTTGTCCCTCGACCAAGATCCACTCTTTTTCGGCTTGTGTTAAAACGGCTTGCTCAACCGCTCCACAGGCTAAATCGACCTTATAGGCATCTAGCGGGATGCCACTGCCGCTAAGGGTAATCCCTATTTGGCCGGTGGCCACAAAACCAGCATTAATCTTTTCTTTTTGTGCCCATTCATGCAATTCTAGGGCAGCGGTCATCTTACCTGCAGCCATATCTGTCCCGATAAAAAGGATGCGTTTGTTGGGCAAAGCAGCGGCTTTAGCCGTGGCGATGGGAGGCGTTGTTTGTGGGACGCGCACATCCCAAATCCATTGATTTTTCCCATGGCAAAGTCCCTGAAATCTTTCGCTGAGTAAATCGTGCAGCCCGTTGACAATAGACATGCCTGCTTGAACGGCAGCTTCGATTAGCAGCAGCCAGTCTGGTGGGATTCTTCCGCCTGAAGGGGAAATCCCTAAGACCAAAACATTCGCCCCTAAACGGCGACTTTCTTCAATGTGCCCTACGATTGGTGCTTGATAGGGAATCCCTGTTATTTCTTCTAAGTTTTGCCCAGCAAAATGGGTGTCGACAACGGCAACAATTTCGTTTTTTGCATAGCGTAAAACGCCAAAGCCCATTTTCCCATAATCGCTTTGTAAGTGCCCTTCCATAAAGAGGGCGATTTTATCAGATGGCTGTAACATTTGTTTCTTTTTTTAAACTCGCCCCATGTCCTATATTGTCTGTCGGGAGGGTAATTCCATTGATTAAAGGGGCCCCTTCTGCAGGGTCTGGTGCCAGATTGTAATGGGAGTCGAGATCGATATGGTCTAATACCCCAGAAAGGGCAGCTGCTGCTGCGATGGAGATAGAAGACTCACTCATACATCCCACCATGGTTTTTAGCCCAAAGGCTTTTGCTGTGGCGATAATTCTAAGCCCTTCGGTGATTCCGCCGCACTTCATTAATTTAAAATTTACCCCATGAACGGCATGCGCCCAGTGCGGAATATTTTCGGCAAAGCGACAAGATTCATCTACATAGATCGGTAATACCGATGCTTTATATAAATCGGGGAGTTGTGCTTCATTGCCTTCTTTTAAGGGTTGTTCGATATAGCTAACGCCTCTATCTGCCAGCCACTGACTCATGTGTATGGCCGTGGGTAAGTCCCATCCACCATTAGCATCCACCCTCACTTTTACATTAAAGTTGGCACAGCTTTTAACCACTTGCTCAAACATGGCTTTATCTGCCTCGATCCCCTCTGGGGCACCTAATTTGATTTTTAAGGATTGCACCGTTGTTCCTTTTAACAACAAGGGAACGCGTTCTTTAACCACTTCTGGCGGATTAATCCCTATAGTAACTGAAGTGGGTTGGGAGGGTTTTGGAAAACCTAAAAGTTGATAAAGCGGCAGTTGGGCTTTTTTTGCAGTCCAGTCCCATAAGGCAATATCCAAACCAGCATAAGCGCAGGGAGGGATCTTAAGGGCCCTGGCCCGTTGTTCAATGGCATAAATGCTCATGTTCTCTATTCCACTAGCGACAAGTCGCTGAAGCGCTTCAATGACCCTTTCTGGGCTATCTGCATTTTCGTTTTTGCCAGGTGCGGCTTCTCCCCAGCCTGTGATGCCATCTTTTTCAACCGAGACAAAAACATTGTAAGTATCTCCTTTAACTCCCCGACTAATTTTAAGCGGGAAACGTTTTTTAAGCAGAACTTTATGGTATTGAATCTTCATTTAATCAAAAGGGATTATTTGTATTGCTCAAACCAGGCGATGGTGTGGGCAACTTTTGTCATTAAGTTGCTGGGGCGTCTGGCAATCCCGTGACTTGCTTCAGGAATTTCAACTAAAGCGGTGGGGATTTTACGCAATTTTAAGGCGTGGTACAATTGTTTTGCTTCACTAGGCGGGGTACGTAAATCGTTCATTCCTACCATAACTAGGGTCGGTGTTTCTACCTCTCCCACAAGAGAAATGGGCGAAAATTTCCAGTAATTCATTGGGTTTTCCCAGACCTGGCCAGGGTAACGGGTATTGGCATAGCCATAATAATTATCTGCCACTAAGAGCTTTGAGATCCAGTTCATCACTGGTTTAACGACCACAGCGGCTTCAAAGCGCTTGTTTTTTCCGATCATCCATGCCGACATGATTCCACCTGCGCTTCCACCGGTGACATATAATTGATCTTCATGAGCAATGCCTTTTGCGATACAAGCATCTACCCCATCCATTACATCGTTGTAATCTTCTCCGGGATAATTGTTGAGTAAAAGGTTGGCGAATTCCTCTCCATAGCTGGTGCTTCCTCGAGGGTTAGGGTAAAAAACAATATAGCCCGAAGAGGCATACAACTGCATCTCGATCGAGAAACGATCCCCATAATTTAAAATAGGTCCCCCATGATTTTCTACCATAAAGGGATATTTTTTGTTGGGGTCATAGTGAGGGGGATAAACAATCCAGCCCTGTATTTTTCTTCCGTCAACGCTAGAATTATACCAAATCTCTTCCACCTTTCCTGGTTTTTTATGCTGGAAAAGCGCCTGATTTAATTGGGTTAAACGTGTCCAGTTTTTTCCGTTACTGTCAATGATGGCGATGTCTGAGGGATGACTGGGTCGAGAAAAATTATAGGCGATCTTTCCGTTATTAGAAAGACTATAGCTCCCGCTTCCATAGGGTCTGCCCAGGGTGGTTCCTCCGCGATTATCGGCTATTTTAGTAAGCTTTCCTTGCAGGTCGATCCGACCAATTTTTCCGTTCCCGTGCTCATCATAGCTAAAGTAAAGTTGTTTTCCATTGTGATCCCATTGAATGTTAGAAACACTTGCATCAAGGCTTGAACTGAGCACACGTTTATTTGTTCCGTCTGTATTCATTAAATACAAGAGGGTATTTTGATAGGCTTCTTTTTTATCGTCAAAGCCTATATAGGCCAGGGTTTTTCCGTCAGGCGAAAGGCTAGGGGAACGATCTGGTCCATCTCGATCGGTAAGGGCTTGAATAGTTCCATCATTAATGGAGACACGGTAAATTTCACTGTTTCTAAAGTCGTATTCCCAGTCGGCATTTCGATTAGCAGAAAAGTACAAACTGCGGTTGTCTTTTGACCAGCTTATTTTTCCGCGGTGGTGAAAATCTCCAGAGGTGACTTGGCGTACTGCTCCTCCAGTAGCGGGCATTACAAAAAGGTGATTAAAGCCAGGGGCGAGGTAGCCGCGACCATCTGCTTCGTGCTTGAGACGATCTGTAATGCGGGGTTTTTTTGCCCATTTGGCGCCTTTGGGCGCTTGTGGGATTTTTGCAATAACCGGGGGAGGCGAAGGGACAAACATGCTAAAGGCCAATTGTTTTCCATCGGGCGACCAGGTTAAAGAAGAAGGAGACTTTGGCAATTGTGTGATGCGGGCAAAGTTGCCGCTGTTGACCCAGTAAAGGTATATTTCGGCTCCATTTTTTCCTGCACTGACAAAGGCGATCTGATCCCCTTTTGGCGACCATCTGGGACTAGATTCATTTTGATCTCGAGAAGTGAGTTTTTGATCGTTACTGCCATCTGCATTCATGATCCAGAGGGAGCCTACACTTCGATCTTCCATAATATCAAAGCCCATTTTTTGATAAACAATCTTTTTTCCTTCTGGAGAGAGTTGAATCTCATTAGCATATTGCAGCGAGAAAATGTCTTCCATGTCAAATTTTGCTTGACTAAAACAAATTAAACTACTGAATGTCAGTAAATAAAAAAACGAACGATACAAGAAAGAAGGAAACATAAAGCGAACTATTTTGATTAATTTCTTTAACAAGATACTATAAATCACGCTCACTTTAAATGCTACGAGAGGATCCCTTTTTGTAATAAAAGGAGGCAGATTTGATATTCCACTGATAATAAGATATGTTTGTAAGGATAATATTCTTCTATGTATAAGCTTAAATCACATATTTCTTTTCTTTTTCTTGTGGCCTTTTCGATTTGTCTTACCCTAAATGCGCAAGGCAACAGCGCTATGGAGAACAGTGAACAAACTCCAACAGAAACCATTAAAAAGAAGAAAAAGAAAAAGCGAAAAGGGCGACAGCCCAAAATTGATTTGAGTCACTGGAAGGTGACTTTACCAGTGACTAATGCGCAAGGGAAACCCTATGAAATAGAACCGCCAGAGATTTTTGATTATGCTACGAATGAAATAGCAAAACCTTATATGTATTTAGACGATCGAAAAGGAGCGATTGTTTTTCATGCGATGCCCACAGCATCAAAAACAGCGAATACTAAATACACCCGATCTGAATTAAGAGAGCAGATGGTCCCGGGAGATAATAACACCAACTGGACCTTTGAAGATGGCGCCTACATGAAGGGACGCATTGCGATGCAGGCAAGTTCAAAAGACGATAATGGGAAATATCACCGAACTATCATCATGCAAATTCACGGAAGATTGACCAATGAACAGCGCGATTTAATCGGTCAAAAAGACAATAATGCACCCCCGATTTTAAAGATCTATTGGGACAATGGTAAAATTAGGGTCAAAACAAAATTGCTTAAGGATTTAAACGCGACAGACGAAGAATTACTCCATGAAGATGCATGGGATAATGACCCCGGTTTTAATTTTGAACAAAAGGTGGATTTTAACACCTTCACCCTCGAAGTAAAAGTGTCCAAAGGGAAAATGGTCATTATCTTAAACGGAACCGAATACAAGGTTTATAAAGGGATTCACATGGAGCGATGGGGCATTTTTGAAAATTATTTTAAGGCAGGGAACTATTTTCAATCTAGAGATGAAGGATCTTTTTCAAAGGTGCGTTTTTATCAGCTAGAGGTAAAACATTAAGCATTTCTTCAAGGTATTTTTTTAAACGAAAATATTGTTTAATAATACAGTCTTTTTGTTAGAGAAAATATACTATTATATCTAAGATTGCTAGATTATTTCTTTTGTTGTCTCTTCCCTTATTGCTGTCAAATTAGAATAGCGCCTGACACCGCACAATTGCCTAATAGCGCAAACAACCTATCGCTGTTTAAGGTGAATAAATTGTAAGTATGATCCTTTAAGCTTTCACTAAATCAGCTTCGATTTCTTCTAGGGATTTTCCTTTGGTTTCGGGTAAAATCTTGATAAAAATGATAACACCAGCAGCGGCAATTAAACCATAAATCATAAAGGTTAGTGACGCCCCTAAATTTGATAATTCCCAAGGGAAAACCTGTTGGATAAACCAGCTTGAAAAGGAATTGACAAACCCAATTACCCCTATGGCTAAGCCGCGATAGCGGTTGGGAAATAACTCAGACAGCATCACCCACATCACCGGTCCTAGCGAGAAGGCAAAACAAGCAATAAAGCCTACAATTCCAATAAGCACAAGAAGTGCATTAATATCAATAGCGGCTTCTAAGATGGTGCCTTCATTTTTAGCAAAAGTTTGGGCCCCAATTTTTTCTTTTACCGCTTGCTTAAAGGCAATATCACTATCATAAGTTGTGTTCGCTAGGCTTGTTAGCGCTGAAGCATTTTCGAGGTCCATCGAAACAATTTTCTCTTCGCTTAAACGATAGGTGGCTTGACTAAATCCATAAGAACAAATCAAAAGACTTATCGCTATCCCAGCTATCCCAACCAGCAATAAAGGGCGTCGTCCCATACGGTCGATAAAATAGATGGCGATAAGTGTAAAGACGACGGTAGTCATACTTAAAAATACGCCTGATAAAAAGGCAGCATTATCCCCCATCCCCGTTTGTTTAAAGATCGAAGTAGCATAAAAGTAAACCGCATTTATCCCTGTGACCTGTTGCAAGATTCCCAGGGTTAACCCTACTAACATAATAAAGCGCAAAGAAGGTTTTAACAAGGCAGAAAGAGGCACTTTTTCGTTCTCATCTTCAGCTTGAATAGATTGTTCTATAGAAGCGATTTCGATGGCCGATTGCTCTGCTCCATGAATGTTTTCAAGAATCGCTTTTGCTTCGTCTCTTTGGTTTTGGGTATATAACCATCTAGGACTTTTTGGCACAAAAAAGAGGGCGATAAAATAGAGAATAGCTGGGAAAAACTCTACCCCTAACATCCAGCGCCAGGTGGTTTCATCATTTAAAAAAGTACTGCCATCTGCATTGAATAAGTTGAAAAAGTAATTGCTTAAAAAGGCGGCAAAAAAGCCAAAGACGATATTGAGCTGCTGGATAGAAACTAATTTTCCGCGATTAGCGGCTGTAGAGATTTCGGCGATATAAGTAGGCGCTAATATTAAGGCGGTGCCAAAGGCGACTCCCCCGATCATTCGTGCGATATAGAGCAACTCATAGGAGGTGGCCAGGGCCGATGTGACAGCAGAAAAAGCATAAAGAAAGGCTACTCCAATTAAGATTTTCTTTCGCCCAATACGGTCGCTTAATCGCCCACTAATTAACATGGCGATCATGGCCGCAAAAGAAGGGGAACTTACCACCCAGCCTGTTTGTATATCGTTGAGATTAAATTCTGGCCCGGCATAACTCATCACGCCAGAGATGATTCCGGCATCAAAGCCAAATAAAAAGCCGCCTAAAGAGACGACAAAGGCAATAAAGACAGTGCTTTTTTTCATATTGTTTAATTCAAATAGTGATAAACCATGGAGGAATAAACTTCCACATTATTCCCCAGGGTGGATTTTTTAAATGTAACTAAAATAAATGAATCTCTGTTTTATTTTAGCTTGAGAGACTAGTTAAGCGAAGTGCCTCCTTTTTCGCCAGTGCGAATGCGGTAAGCTTCTTCTATTGGAGAAACAAAGATTTTTCCGTCTCCCACTTTTCCAGTACCTGCTGCATCTATGATGGCATTTATTGTAATTTCTACAAAGTCATCATTGACTACAATAGAGAGATAACGGCGTTGAATTTCTGCGGTACTATAACTAATCCCACGGTAAACATGCCCTTGTTGTTCGTTTCCTAGACCGGTTACATCCCAGTAACTAAAAAAGTTGACTTCAACTGCATGAAGTGCTTCTTTGACCGCTTTAAATTTTGATTTACGGATAATGGCGTCGATTTTTTTCATAAGATTTGTGTTTAAGCATTAATAGGTTTTTGGATAAAGGACTCTGGTCATTCTTATAGACCGTTTCTTTTTGAATAGGGATGATCCCTTTGGTTTTTACTAAAACCACAATAAGACTAAAGATAAGGGGAAATAAAATAAAATCAAGAAACAATTTAATGCGCTGATTTTCTTATCTTTATTTTATTAATACAGGGGCTTTTATATGTAATGAAGTTTTTTCATTTAGATTAATGATGTTTTGAAGATGCCCGTATACGTTAAAGGATTTTAATACGTGGATGCCCCTGTATTTTTTTAATTGCTAAAATTGATTTTGTTTTGACCCATAAGCCCAGGTTAAGCGGGATATCCTCTCTCTTTTTTATTGTCTTTTTAACATGCCTTATAGGCTGTCAACAAAAAACAGACTACACCTATATCACTGGTGAAGGTCGTTGTGCTAATGGAAAGCAGGACCCAGATGAATTTGGGGTGGATTGTGGTGGTGCGTGTAGTCGTGATTGCTTAGACGTGCGGTATTTAGAAGGAGAAATTTTTGGACGACTCTCTTTAGATACCCGTTATGATTATATTCTTACTGGGCCATTGATTATTCGCGATCAAGCCTCTTTAGAATTTCCACCAGGGACCCATTTAAAAGTACAAGCGGGTGCAGGGGCTTATATCGCCGTTGTCCAGGGAGGATTAATGTTTAGCTGGGGAACCGCGACTAATCCTGTGACGATTTCTTCTAACGCGCCAGCACCTAGTGCGGGTGACTGGGGTGGAATCATCATCTGCGGGCAAGCTCCTTTAGAAGGAGAAGAAAGAAAATTTACCCCCATAGGCAATTATTATTACGGCGGGAACAACCCTAATGATGGCTCGGGTTACTTGCGGTATTTAAAAATTGAACACGCTGGTCAAGCCTTTGATGATCAAAATGAATTTAGTGCGCTAACTTATTATGGCGCAGGACGATTAACCCAGATAGATCACGTCTGGATAGACAACGTTCTTCACGATGGAATTGAAATTAAAGGAGGGAATATTCAGCTTAAAGATGTTGTGGTAACAAGATCACAAGAAGACGCTTTAAAGCTTTCAACCAACTGGGGCGGGAAAGCAGAAAACTTGTTTCTACATCACAGCGGAAACAATGGAATCCATATCCAAGATCCCATTTTAGCCAGTTCGATTAGTAGTTCTTTTACTTTATCAAACCTTTCTATAGTCGATGCTTCTGCGGCAGGGGTGGAGATATCTGCGCAACTATCTTTGGCTAACTTTGATCGTTTTCTACTCTCTGACACTCCTATAGGTTTTGCTTTTTCAACCACCTATACAGATGCATTTACTTTTCAATGGGATAATATTTTTATGCAAAATGTACCGGCTGTATCAAATGATACGCTGTTTAACGATCAATTTAATGCTAGCGCTGTCCTTCCTTTTGCGAATGCAAATCAACTGCCCTCCTGGCTAAATAATTGGGGGGATTAAGGGATCCAAAAAGACGGTTTTTGATTACTCCCTAAAACAGTGCAATCACCACAAGCTGCACTAACCATAAGATAAGGACCACCATTAGGGAATTCCCCGGTGTTGTTAAGGCCATAATAACGTAAACTCCCGTTGTAAATAGCATTGAGTAAATCGCGATTTCCTCTTCCCCCTTGCGCTGTGGGAGCAGTTAAACTACACAAATAGAAGTAGGGAGGTTCTTCGGCTTGTGGATAAAGGTCGTTTAAATTTAAAAAGATTCTTTTTTCTGCTGCGGCAGAGACCCTAAAAAACCCACCGACCTTTTCGTTTTCATTATCGGGATTGTAGAGGTTCCCGGCCAGATAGCCTGGCTGCACATTATTGAAAAAGCTTGCCGACTTAACCGATAATTCTTTTAGGGTTTCAAAATAATTATAAGCCTGGGGATCTTCAACTAACAAACGAACCAGTACACTGTAACGATGGATCAATTTTGCGCTATCGATGGGGAGAAAAAGCACCTCCTCTTCGTCGATGCGATCTATGGTCTGGTTTGTGGTAGATCGCAAAATAATTTTTGTGGAAGGAGAAAAGGCATAACAGGTTTCTTCTTGGGTTTCCCTTAAGATCACATTGGTGGCAAAGGTCGAAAACCCTTCAAAGGTCACCACTGCATCATAGGGAGTCCAGCGTGGGGCCACCACTTTATAGGTTTCTTCATATTCGATGCGATACAGCTGGGCATTGTTGCGACTTTCTGCATTAAAATACACGCTAATTCCCGCTGTATTAAACTCGTTTGTAGTAGCACGAGCAAAGACTTCTTCTAATTGACTGCTAGGGGGTAAACGCATAGGAGTTGAAGTGATGGTTTTTCCCTCTCTGGTGGTAATTAAAACGCGGTATTCTTTTTCTTTGGCTGCGCCAAAAGCTTGAGCAGCCTCATAGAGAAAATCTCCTTTTTCGACAAAAGAAAAGCTGGTTCCGTCACTGCTTATTACGCGTACATCTGCGCCTTTGACCGGAATGGGATTCGCTTCAAAAGGATATGACCTCGAAAGTCGAATTTGATGCTTTTTAACTTGATTTGTGATCATTCCATCTACGATGATAACGTCTTCGTTTGTTTGATCTTCAAAGTCATAAGGGGCAGTACAACCTAGACAAAAAAGCAAGGCCATAAAACAGTAAATCGATAGGTCTAAGCAATATTTTTTGAACATAGATTAGAATTTTAGACTAAGATTTAAAGAAGGGATCGGGACATTGAAAATAGAACTTTGGCGCCCTTTGATGGCGCCATCATCTGCCACAAAAAAGACAGAAAAAGGATTGTTTCTCCCCAAGATGTTATAAACAGATAAATTCCATGCGAGTCCTATGCCATCGTTTTTCTTTTTTTTGTGATCATAGTTAAGACTTACATCAACCCGGTAATAATCTGGAATTCTAAAGGCATTTCGATCACTAAACAACACATATTCTGCTTGATTAAATTGATAATTTCCTGCGGGTAGCGTGATGGGTCGCCCAGTTTGATACAACATGTTTGTGGAAAGACTCACCCTTTTTCCTAAAGTAAAATTCCAAGCCAAAGTAAGGTCATGAGGCTTGTCGTAATTTGTAGGGAAAAAGCGCCCATTATTTACCCGTTCAACCACAAAAGGACTGTCGAGTTGAATCAAAGAACGGGAATAGGTGTAGCCTAACCAGCCAGTGCTTTTTCCGGTTTTCTTTCGCAATAAGAACTCTATCCCATAAGCTTTTCCTTTTCCTTGTAGGACCTCGGTTTCTATAAATTGATTCATAAAAAGCTGTGCTCCAGTTTTAAAATCAACCAGGTTGTCTTGTCGTTTATAAAAGCCTTCAAGTCCTATTTCTATCGCTTGATTACTGGTGTTTTTAAAGATCCCTAAAGAAAATTGTGTGGATGCCTGCGGCTGAAGATGGTTGGTCGAAATTCGCCAAGTATCAATAGGAGAAGCCGTAGTATTATTCGTCAAACTATGGATAAATTGATAGATCTGTAGGGCCGCAAATTTAACCGAAGTTGTCTCGTTGATTTTATAGCGCCCAGCGATGCGGTAGTTGGGATAAAGTTTTTGACCAAAAAAGGCATTTTGAGCAATTTCTTCTGCGCCAGTTACCGTAAGTTCATTTTTAGGAAAACTAGCCTCATAATTTCTGTCTGTATAAGGTCCTAAGCCAGAATATAACGCCAGTTGAAAACCGACATTCAACAAGAAACGATCAGAAAAGCGAATGCGATCAGCAAAAAACAAACTTCCTTCTAAAGCATTTTCTTGGGTTAGCTTTTCTGCCCGAATAATATCACTACTTGAAAGGGGATTGATTTCTCCAGGTGCGATACTATAGCGCATTAAGTTAGCGCCATAGGTCAAACTGTGTTTTTCGTTAAGTTCTTTACTTCGTTTTAGTCTTAGCGCTTGTACTTGTAAGTCAAAGGCACTTTTAAAATTATTGCTAATCCCCCCATCATAACGAATCGAAAAAGCATAAGCACTGTGGCTAGCCACAACATTTAGACTGTTTTTTTCATCGTATTGATGTTTCCAGTTAACCGCAGCCATTTCATTAGCATATTGGTAAATAGAATCAGAGGTGATGCTAAATTGGTCTTGGCTATAATACACCGTCGCTTTGAGTTTATCTTTCTTACTTATTTGGTCTTCATAGGTAACAATGGCATCATAAAAAGCAGCTTCACTCTTATTGAGTTTAGGATCTTTAAGGGAGCGCAATAACCAGTTAGAATGTGCAGAGCGCAATCCAATCATAAGCCCTGAGCGATCTTTTTTAACGGGAACTTCTAGCAGGGCATTTGCTGTGATGGGACCTAGAGAGACTTCTCCTTTAAATTCATTTGTCGAGGGGTTTTTTGTGGTGAGCTCAAAAACAGATGAGGTACGCCCTTCATACTCAATAGGAATATTCCCTTTGTAAACGTTGAGGCTATTGATGGCAAAAGGGTTTAAGGCTTGAAAAACCCCAAAAAAGTGATTGGGATTAATGATAACAGCCTCGTTGAGTAAAATAAGGTTTTGATCTGCCTTTCCCCCTCTTACATTAAAGCCTGTAGCTGCTTCGCCAGCGCTTGAAATCCCGGGTAATATAGTGGCCGCTTTTAATAAATTTTGCTCCCCTAAAACCAAGGGGATATTTTTAGTTTCCAGTGCCATGATACTCGCCTTCCCGATCATTTCACTGTCTACATTATCGTTTTGGCGGTTGAGCAGTACAACTTCGTCCAGGGCTTCAGCTTGTTCTTCAAGGGTGAAATCATAAGCTGCACTTCCGTGGATAGACAATTTGATATTTAAGGTTTTAAACCCTAAGCCTTCAATGGTAAATTGATGTTCTCCATAGGGCAAACGAATGGCAAACTTTCCTTTTTTATTTGTTATTGTACCATCATTAAGGGCAGCAAAGAGCAGGTTAATTCCTTCTAAAGGCGTTCCATCTTCCCCGCTAATTTCACCGTTAAACAGATAGCGTTTGTTTTGATTAGCCGGATTGGGCTCTCCTATGGAGATGCGAAGATCTGGCGAAGTAACAGTTTTCTTTTGCGCATAGCCCGTTACAAAAAGAAGACTGAATACAAAAAGGAGTAAGAAACTTTTGCGCATGAGAGAAATGGAACAACGGCTAATTATTTGTTCGAACTTTTTTTATGAGTAGTACAAGGGCGTACAGGCTAAAGAAGATACCGCCAAAAAACGCAGGAAGCAATAACAATTCCCTAAAAACTCCTTCGAGTACATGGGATACTTTTAATTGATAGCTAAGGTAAAAAACACCCACAATCGCAAAACATCCAAGGCTAGCTAGAAAAGAACTTTTTAGTGTCATTCCTTAAAAGTAATCAATTTTATCGGTTCAATTCCCAGGAGTTTTATACATTCATTAACCCAAAGCATTTCACCTACTAAAAGGACGATAAAAATTATTTGAAATGAAAACAGCACTCTTTGTTTTACTCTTGCTATGGGGGATTCCTAGTACTTATTTTAGAAGTAAGTTTAGAAAGTTAGTCTACCAGACAGAGGATTGGACAATAAACATAAAACCCTTGTTTAGAAAAGAGCTGCAAGGATTGTTTGGGAATCTGTTTCCAGATGATAAAGACTATCTCAAATTGCGCAATCAGTACAGATTGTATTTGATGATTTATCTATTATTGTTTTTGTGCTATAAAGCGGTTTAATTGCCTTCTTCTTTGTTCTCCCAGTTAATATTTGGGAATAGGCGTTTTAATAATTCGACTATGGCGAGGACGCCTGTCATTTCGAAAAAGAGCTTTGTCAATAAACCGATCAAACCTTGTAATGACACCTCAATAAAAACCACCCAAAAGGCTAAAAACAAATAACATAGAAGAACATAAAAGGACATTTGATGAAACTCTTTTTTCAGCCATTTTAAAACGTTATTGATACTAGACATTGTTGCTACTTTATAGTATAAAGATAAAATGAAATGAATCAAATCCTTTTGTATTTTTGCAGCAATGAAACAAAAACTATTATATCTCTCGTTAGGCTTGTTTTTTTTGGCATGCCAAAAAGACAATGAAGCAAATTTTAGCTGTGATGTTGACTATGTCGAAATTATTGACGCGACTACCGCAAGAGTAGTTTTTGAAGTTAGTCAAGATAATCTCGTTAGAAACTATAGTGTTGATAGTAATTATACTGCAAGCGAGAACAATTATGTGATAGGCGATCAACTGATTCTACTCGAAAACTTTATTGTCAATGGCAATGAGGCGACTTTTGATTTTTATTACGGAGAAAACCTAGGGGCGTTTTGCGCCGATCTTTTTGACGCGGTTCCTCCTCATGAGCATCAAGCTTTTACTGCTCAAGCAGAAAGAAGTTTATCTGGAAAAGGAATTGGGAAATGGAAAATCAAGCAGAAGCGCACCATTTCAAACTAAATCACTGCATTATTTTAAAGGCGGGTAAGTTAAATTCACGCCCATCTGCATAGACAAAGATGGGGCTAAAATAATTCGTCGCATCAGAACTTTTAAACGCTTTTTCTAATCGAATTTCGACAAAGTCTTCTTCGAATTTTTCTAGTAAATTTTTGATGTATAACTGGCATTCTGCCCAGCTTTCTTCTTCTAATTGGTTGGGGTGAATGAAATGCTTCACTAGAGCATTTTTAAACATTTTTTCTGCTTGTTGCATCCTTATATCTTCTTTTACAGCAGATTGTGAAAAGCAAAATTCACAAAGACTTAACAAGACAAGCGTTAAAAATATTTTTTTCATAGTCATTCTTTTGCTAAATTTAAGCAACTATAAACTAATTCATTATGAAAAAATCAATTCTATTTTTATTCTTTAGCTGTCTCGTTTTCAATTTTGCTCAAGCACAGGACGAACTTTATGTCAACCTTTGGTATGGCCAAATCAAAAATGAAGATGTCGCAAGACATTTAGAACTCGAAGAAAAATTCTATAAGAAATTTCACAAAGAGCGACTTGATCGAGGAGAAATTATCGGCTGGGATTTATGGCAAATCACGAATCCTAACGCGAACGAAATGACCACCACATTTATCTATGCGCACTTAATGCCTAAGTCCACTGGTGGAGGTTTCCCCTCAATCGACAAATTACCGGGGGTAAGTAAGGCAGAATGGGCGAACGCCCAAAAAGAAGCCATGGGACATTATATAAAGAACTATCAAGTATTGGTCTCGCTCAAAGGCGGCTATGGTCCACAAGCAACAGGACAACCCGCAGATTATGCAGTGCTTAACTATATGGAAGTAGATCCTTATCGCGCTGCAGAATATGAAGCCATGGAAATAGAAACGTTTATGCCCATTCATCAAGAACAGGGGACAAGAAGTGGCTGGGGATTACACAAAGTACTTAACCATTACGGTACAGACAAGCCAGTCAATTATATCACGGCAGATTTTTATGATAAGCTAGAAACCATTTATGCCGGTTTTAATTCCACAGATCCCATGGGGAAAGACGTCGTGTCTACTTTAAAGGAAATGGATGAAATGCGAACCTTAGCTAGAGCACATATTATAAAGCGTATTATGAGCGTTCGCTAAACAAGAGTAATCAAACTAACCCTCCTAAACAGGAGGGTTTTTTATGATAGAAACGCTTTTATCCCGGGGGATTTATTTATCTTTTCCCTAAGTTAAATAAGTGTATGGAATTTAAAGATAAAGTTGTTTTAATCACTGGAGCAGCCTCTGGAATAGGGAAAGCATCGGCCATTGCATTTGCTGCACAAGGCGCTCATGTGATTGTATCTGATTTTAACGCCAAAGGCGGAAAAGCCACGGTAGAAAGCATTGAAAAAGCAGCGGGGAAAGCCAGCTTTATCCCCTGCGATGTGGGCGATGCAAATCAAGTACAACAATTGATGGAGCAAATTAAGACAGATTATGGACGCTTAGATATCGCCATCAATAATGCCGGGATTCCAGGGGCAAGTGCCCGTACCCATGAATATCCGTTAGACGATTTTGACAAAGTAATGCGCATCAATGCCGCTGGAGTGTTTTATGGAATGAAAGCACAATTGCCCATCATGCTAGAACAAGGGAGTGGAGTAATCATCAACACAGCCTCTATTGCAGGCTTAAAAGGTCTACCTAATTCCCTAGCTTATACCGCCAGTAAACACGCTGTTGTAGGGATGACTAAAACCGCTGCGATGGAATACGGCAAGAAAAACATTCGCATCAATGCCCTTTGTCCGGTATTTACCGTCACCCCTTTATTTGATCCAGAAGCCATCGAAAAAGTAGCGGCAGGAATTCCAGATAAATTAAAGGCAGGAATTCCGTTAAAACGCTTTGCGAATGTACAAGAGCAAGTAGATGCTATGCTCTGGCTGGCGTCTGACAAAGCCACTTTTGTGACAGGTCTCGCCTTACCTATCGATGGTGGACTCACCGCCTAAATACTTGAAGGGTTAAAAGGAACTAGTTGGGTAGATTTTGCTAAATAGAGTGGATGCTTAGGGCTTCCGTTTTTGTTTTGTCCAAAACAAAGGGGTTGTTCAACCAGCTCTGCTAACCATTGAGGAAGTTGCCCGTTATTTCCCCAGGCAAAAACAACATCCTTGCATAGCGGGAGCATCTTTTTGATGTGATGGATATTGTCTTTATCCACTTTTAAATCAAGTTGAAATAGTGCCTTAGGATAGGGGGTAATAGGTGCAAAAAGATTTCCCAGATAAAACCCACCATACCCCTGCTGTTGTGCAAAAAAGATCAACCGTTTAATCGTTGGGTCATTTTGGGTAGCATCTCCTACAGAAGGATTAAGTAGGAGAAATAAAACCAGGGGGCGATCTTTTGCCCAAATACGCCAAAGGCGATAACGCTTTCCTCTACTTCCTACCGCTCCTTGTTCCATAAAAAAATCCTTATCTTGTAGGGTATAACCATAAAACCAATTTATAATGAAAAATTTACTTTTAAGTATCTCTGTGCTTTTTTGTGTTCTTTTATCAGCACAAAACCCAGCACCAAAAATCATGGAAACGACTTATCTAGACGTACATCCTACTAAGATTAAACGTTTTATTGAATTGCATAAAACCATGTTTGACTTTACCATGGGCGAAGAACGCACCCTAGAAGATTCTTGGGTTTATCGTCATTGGTATGGCTCTGGTGCCACCATCATTCTTATGGATATTTATCCTTCAGCAGAGGATGCAGTAAAGGATGATATCTGGGTTGTAATGCGCCGTAAAATGGCAGAATTACCAGAAGACGAAAAAGAGGTCATGAGAGAAACTTTTCGTGAATGGTGGACCTATTTTGAGGGTCATTGGGATGAAATGAGAACCTATAATCCCGCCACAGATTTTGTAGGCAAAGCCGAAGTAGACTGGGATATCCCCTTTGTTTTTGTTACGGGTAGTTACAATACAACAGGGAATATGCGTGAAATGGGAAAAGCCTTTATGGACTGGCAAACACGCCCTAATGTGGAAAAAGGGGTCCAATTAGGCGGGGGTGTAACCTACCATTATAAAGGTGCTGGATCAGACGTGGAACTTTTTGCAGGCTATAAAAACATTCAAGATTTTGCCACAACAGTGAGCACCCAAGGAACAGATAATCCTGAAGCTAGAAAAACCTTTTGGAGTATGGTTGATGGTGCACATGCCGATCAAATCTATGTACATGTAGGACATCTAGAAGACGGGGTTTTAAACCTTGCAGGGAAAGATAAATAATGCCTTTTTTGATTTTTTTAGATTAATTCAAAACCCTCTTCGGAGGGTTTTTTTAGGAGAATAAAGAAGTGACCCGCATTTTTTCTTTACATTTAAAGAAGCCTGTTCTTTATGTTTAGAAAACCCTTTTATTTTCTTTTACTGCTGTTACTTTATGCTTGTCCAAAAGCAGAAGAAGATTGTCAAGCTAATGCAACACAAGATCCAGCAATAGTCTGTATTCAACTATACGAGCCCGTATGTGGATGCAATAATATCACTTATTCAAATGCCTGTATAGCAGAAAGTTGGGGAATCGATCAGTTTTCGCAAGGCGCATGTACCAACTAAATGTATTTATTTTGAAAACACCATTAACTCTTTTAACCTTCTTTCTATCCTTTTCACTTGTAGCACAATTTCAACAAGAAGAAATTCACTTTGAAAGTGCCAATCCCTTTTCGCTAAGCGATGTTATTTTGCATTTAGACGAATTAGAAGCACAATCAGTGTATGGGCAATTAACTCTCCCTGTTGACAGTCTCAATCCACAAAAAAAGTATCCTTTAATTATTGGGGTGGCGGGAAGTTTAGGTTGGCGACAGCACCACAAGGACTATATGAAGATGTATCAAGAAATGGGTTTTGCTACTTTTGAACTCAATAGTTTTAAGAGTCGGGGGATTACTTCAACGGTGGGGTCACAAGATCAAGTCACCATCGCAGGGATCATTTTAGACGCTTATCGCGCACTTGAGAAACTTGCACAGCATCCTAATATTGACGCACAAAAGGTTTCTGTAACAGGCTGGAGTTTAGGCGGGGGAGTCGCCCTTTTTTCGGCTTGGTTACCCCTTAAAAATGCCATCACCACAGAATATGCTTTTGCGTCTCACCTAGCCTTTTATCCGCCTTGTTTTATCAATCCAGAGAACCTTGATTTTTCGCAAGCGCCGATTCATATTTTAATTGGGGAAGCAGACAATTGGACACCAGCAAGTCCGTGTAAGAATTTAGTAAACACCTTAGCTGGGAAAGCCAATATTGACATTAGTATCTATCCAGAAGCCCATCACGGTTTTGATAGTGAAGCAGCGGTGGTGCGTAATGAAAATGCATATAGCTTTAAAGATTGTCTTTTCGATTTAACAGCAGAGGGAGACATTTTGATGAATTATTTAAAGCTCCCCATGGATAGCCCGTTGATGCAAAAACTAGGCTTTTTATTTTGTGTTGAGCGGGGTGTAAATATTGGTGGAAACCCTGCTGCTAGAGCTTTATCAATGCCCTTTTCTGCCGCCTTTATGGAAAAAACTTTAATGCAATAGTCTATGCTACAAGAAATCTCTTCCCTGCGATGGGTGATTATTGCTCCAGAAGCAGAGGTAATTAAATGGACCGCAGCTTTTCAAAAAGAAGCCCCGGGAATTTTACTCGAAGTTGGCCCAGAGGTCCCCGATCCAGCAACGGTTGATGTCTTGCTGTTATGGAAACACCCACAAGGGAGCCTTGCCCCATTTAAACAAGTCAAACTATACTATTCACTAGGGGCAGGAGTCGATCATTTAATGAAAGATCAAGACCTGCTTCCAGACGTGCCTATCTGTCGTATTGTAGATCCATTATTGTCCTTTTCTATGAGCAACTATATTCTTTTTGCGGTATTGTATTTCCAGCGCAAATGGGATAAGTTTTTAAAAGATCGGAAAGAGAAGATATGGGATCACGACGGTATCTCCGAAGAAAATATCAAGGTAGGAATTTTAGGATTGGGCACTTTAGGGACAGATGCAGCAATCAAATTGCACCAATTAGGGTTTGCGGTAATCGGCTATAGTCCTTCACCAAAGCAAATCGATGGGATCCCTACTTTTGCCGAAGGCGAGTTAGCGAACTTTCTTGCCCAATGCAATGTTTTGGTCTGTACGGTTCCTTCTACTCCCCAGACCCGTGGTTTGTTGTCAAAACCGCTCTTTGATCAATTGACGCAACCTACCTATTTAATCAATGTTGCTCGAGGAGCGGTACAAATAGAAAAAGATATTTTAGAAGCACTAGATCACAATATTTTATCAGGAGCATTTTTAGATGTTTTTGCAACCGAACCTTTGCCCAAAGACCATCCTTTTTGGACACATCCTAAAGTCCAAATCACCCCACATATAGCGAGTATAACTAATCCTGAAGCCGGGGTAGCACAAATTCTCAATAATGCCACGGCGGTTTGCAATAAGCGCGATTTAGTGCATACAGTCAATCCTAAAAAAGGATATTAGTCCACTTTTTATTTAGATGATAACTTTCAATTAACAATTGATATGTTATTTTTTGTAAATTAGTGTCAACCATAAACCAATTTCAAATGAATAAATCAATTTTATTTGTAGTGGCAATGCTATTTGCCACTACAACGGTGGCCCAAGTTGCCATGAGTAGAACCCTTACCATCAAAGAAGGGAAACAGGCGAAGTTCATGGAGCTTGCCGCAAAAAAAACAAAAAAGTTTAACGGTAAAAAAGGGCAACCCGCCTATTATACCTTCTCGATCGAGACTGGACCAGATGCGGGTAAGCTGTGGCGTGTTCAAGTAGCACAAGAAATGGCCGACTTTGATACTGTTGACACAGTGGGAAATCAATACTGGATGGAAACGGTAGGCGACTTGCATACAACCGCGAATACCCAACACTGGTGGTACAACGAGCAGATGTCCTATGTGGCGAATCCACAAGCCTTAAATCCTTTGTCAAGAATGATTTTTTACACGATTAAATCAAATGGTGGAGAGAAATTTTGGCGTTTTAGAGAGCGAGTGGCTAAGACCATGAAAGCAGCTGACTTACCATTTACAATGAATGTGTGGAACTGTGGTTCTGGATGTAATGGCAACGTTGTTTTGGTCTCTTTTTCGCACAAGGGATACGGAGATCAATACAAAAAGAACACAGAGGATTTTCCTAAAATGGTTGAAAAATACAACGAACTATATGGGAAAGACGCCTATAAAGAAGATAATGAAGGCCTTAATGGTGCACTAGAAATGCTCTGGGGAAGAAGAATCATTCACATGAAGTTCTTGCCAGACTTGAGTTCACCCCCTAATATGAATAATTAATTGTTAAAAAAAACCCTCCATTTTGGAGGGTTTTTACTTTTCGTGTTTAATCGTCAAGACCTAGCAAGTGAGCAATACTGCTTTTAGCATCCTCAAGATGGGCTTTGCCCATCCCTCTAGCAGTTTTTCGCTTGCGATTCACTAATTGATACAAGCTGTTTAGCTCTGCACGAGCCGCCGCCCGAATATCAGATTGACTCACATCAACAAGGGTGATACCTCCATAGCGACGTTGATTATCACTCAACTTTTGTTCTTCTTTTAATAGATACCCCAGACGCTCGATATGGGCACGTTGTAAATTTCTGCGGTAGGTATCTGGTGTTTTTCCTTGCTTAACCTCTTTCCATAAACCACTGGTTAAATCGTTCATTAGATTAGAAAGGGTATATGCATTGTTGCCATTTATTGTTTCGTTTTCGATTATACGCGCTAAACGATCAAAGGCAAGAATGTTATTTAAGGTCCTTACCTGCATACTGCGGATTTTTTCTACACTCCCTGCGGCTTTTGTTTTTGACAAGATATTTTTGTCTAACATCCAGTATGGGGTGTCAAATAATTGTTGGTGTAGAAAAGCCATGCTATTGCTTTGGCGATTTTTCGCCACATGTGTAAAGACAGCACCCTCTTGCTCATAGGTTTTATTGTATTGATACACCCCACCGATATTAGAGCGAACATGCCCCATATAGCGGTTAAACTGACTAAAGACCTGGTCATATAAGGTCGATAAATCGTCATAGTTTTTTCCTTCTTCATAGGTCCACTCGATCAATTTTGGGACAATACGCTTAAGGTTTGCAATTCCATAGTTACTTGCTTTTACAGCATCATCTCCCAGATCTTCTGTTTGTGAAGAGGGATCAATTACAGGGCGTTGTTGACGCCCAAAGCGGAACATGGGATCATCTGCTTTTTCTAAGATCCACTGGTTTAGTGTTGCTTTTTCTTCTTCTGCGGTTTGATCTAATATAGGACGGTATCCCCAGTTAACGGCGTGTTTGTCATAGGGTCCAATATTAGGCATTAAGGCAACCCCTTTATCTTCGGGTTGAGCGACATAATTAAAACGAGCATAGTCCATGATCGATGGAGCAGTACCGTATTTCTGGGTAAAGCTCGCCGAACGTAAAGAGTCAACTGGATAGGCGACACTACTTCCCATATTGTGAGGTAAACCAAGGGTGTGTCCTACTTCGTGGGCAGAAACAAAGCGAATTAAACGCCCCATGATTTCATCTTTAAAGGCAACGCCTTGTGCTTCTGGGTTGATGGCTGCGGTTTGTACAAAAAACCAATTGCGCAACAGGGTCATCACATTGTGGTACCAGTTAATGTCTGATTCTAAAATTTCTCCAGAACGCGGGTCACTTACATGAGGGCCATTTGCATTAGGAATAGGGGAGGCTAAATAACGCACCACAGAGTAACGTACATCTTCTGGGGACCAATCTGGATCTTCTTCTACTGTAGGAGGATCTTTGGCTAAAATGGCATTTTTAAAACCAGCGGCTTCAAAGGCGATTTGCCAGTCTTCTATTCCTTGTTTGATATAGGGAACCCACTGCTTTGGCGTAGCCCGATCGATATAGTAAATAATGGGTTTAATGGGCTCGACTAATTCACCATTGGCAAATTTTTCTTTGTCTTCTTCTTTGACTTCTAGTCTCCAGCGATCGAGATAAGTTACCGATTTACTTTCTTGTGCGGTTAGTCCATAATCTACTTGGCTGCGTGCAAACCAGCCTACACGACGATCAAAATAGCGTCTTTTCATAGGGGTTTCTGGCAGTAAAATCATGGAGTTGTTGATTTCTACAGAAAAGGCCTGTAGGCTGCTATTTGATGGTGGCGCAGTGGACTTATAAGTTTTAACGTGTCGCGCTTCAACATTAAGCGGATAAGCTTTAATCGATTCGATATAAGAACGTTTTGTGTCTACACTTGAGATTTTATAGCGCTTTTTATAACGGTTTGAAATCCCTAGGGTTTTTACATCGTTTGTAAAGAGTTTAGTTACCTCAATTAGAGAACTGGGTTTTAGGCTGTCTTTCCCTTTTGCTGCAATAGCAAAACTGGCAATAATAGGTTCAAAGTTTGAGTTGTTTACTGCCTCGTGTATCGGCAGACTATCTGCCGCCACATTTTCATAAGACACGATGCGCAATATAATTTGATTGCGTTTTTTGACCCAGCGAACTACCTGGGTGTTTTGTTTTCCACCGCCAAAACCAAGACCATTAGCCGTCTTTGCGATTCTGGTGACCATCAACATTTCTTTTCCTAAAAGCGTATCTGGGATTTCATAGTAGAATTTGTCTTTGACTTCGTGAATGTTGAATAAACCCTCATCGCTTTTAGCGTCTTTCGTTATAATGTCATCAAAGGTTTTTTCTTTCTTTTCTTTTTTATCGTCTTTGGA
>JBELLO010000012.1:7156-26476 GCA_042096495.1 Candidatus Arcticimaribacter sp. | reverse complement strand
CAGGTCGTTCAGATCACCCTAATCAAGTGAATAATGTTTTAGGCTTTCCTTTTATCTTTAGGGGAGCACTAGACGTTCGCGCTACTGGAATTAACGAAGCGATGAAAATGGCGGCTGTGAAAGCCTTAGCAGAATTGACAAAGAAGCCTGTACCAGAACAAGTTAACCTCGCTTATAATGAAACCCGTTTGACCTTTGGTCGAGATTATATTATCCCAAAACCCTTTGACCCCCGATTAATTGTTGAGGTGCCTTTAGCTGTGGCAAAAGCAGCGATTGAATCTGGTATCGCAAAAGAACCCATAGAAGATTGGGATCGCTACCGCGAACAATTAGCCGCTAGAACGGGAAGTGAACAAAAAACATTAAGGGTATTACACCACCGCGCAAAACAAGACCCTAAAAAGCTAGTTTTTGCCGAAGCAGACCAACTCGATGTCTTAAAAGCTGCCCAGATTGTCAAAGAAGAAGGAATTGCAGAGCCGATCCTCTTAGGGCGAAAAGAAGTAATAACTGATTTAATGGCTTCTATCGATTTTGACCCTAGTACTGTCAAAATCCTCGACCCTAAAAGTATGGAAGAGCGAGACATTAAAAATCAATATGCCCACCTTTATTGGGAAGATCAAAAGCGAAAAGGCGTAACCGAATACGAGGCAAAATCTGTCATGCGTGAACGCAATTATTTCGCTTCTATGATGGTTAAAACGGGCGACGCAGACGCTATGCTCTCTGGATATTCAAGAAACTATGCTTCTGTGGTGAAGCCTGTTATGAGTATTATAGGCAAAGCCAAAGGCGTTACAAGAATCGCCGCTACAAACTTGATGTTGACAGAAAGAGGTCCCCTGTTTTTATCAGATACATCAATCAATATTGATCCTACAGCAAAAGAGTTGGCTAAAATCGCTTATATGAATGCGCAAGTGGTTGAAATGTTTGGATTTAAACCAGTCACTGCCATGATCACTTTTGCTAACTTTGGCGCGTCTAAGCACCCAGGAGTTAAAAAAGTAAGCGATGCAGTAGACTATCTACACCGTTATTATCCAGACCTAGAAGTTGATGGACCCTTGCAGTCAGATTTTGCTTTAAATAAAGAGATGTTAGCGGAAAAGTTTCCTTTTTCAGAATTGGTAAAAAAGAATGTAAACACCTTGATTTTTCCTAATCTTGAGTCAGCTAATATCACTTACAAATTATTAAAAGAGCTCAATGGAGCACAATCTGTAGGGCCTATTTTACTGGGCTTAGAAAAGGCGGTGCATGTTTTACAATTAGGAGCCAGTGTAGATGAAATGGTCAATATGGCTGCCGTTGCAGTTGTTGATGCCCAGAAAAAACAACAAAAATAGCAGATATGATTACCCAGTTACAAGGTCGTTTAATTGAGAAAAATCCTACTTATGTGGTTATTGATTGTCATGGCGTGGGCTATGAAGTTAATATCTCATTGCACACCTATGGGCAAATTGGTTCAGACGAAAACATTCGTCTACACACCCATCTACAAATACGAGAAGATGCTCACACGCTCTATGGTTTTTATCAGCCTATGGAACGCAGTATTTTTCGTTTATTAATTTCCATTTCTGGGATAGGAGCAAATATCGCTCGAACAATGTTGTCATCAATGACTCCCACAGAAATTCAACAAGCGATCGTACACGAAGATTTAGCCGCAATTAAAGCGGTAAAAGGAATTGGTTTAAAAACCGCTCAAAGGGTTTTAATTGAACTGAAAGACAAAATTCAAAATGTGGCTGGAATGGACGAAATTCCTGCCCTTAAAAGCAATACAATCAAAGAAGAAACGTTATCAGCATTAGAGGTTCTAGGTTACCCTAGAAGGCAAGCCGAAAAAGTGATTGATAACATCATTCAGAGTGCCCCAGAGAGTTCTGTAGAAGAGCTCATCAAACAAGCTTTGAATAAATTGTAAATAACCTTTGATTGACCAAAGAAAAGCGGATTTAAAATACCTACACTTTTTTCTTTTACTCTTGTTATTGTTAGGAGTAGGGAATGTAAAAAGTTATGGCCAAGACCCCACCATAGAAGCTAATGAGTTGGGTCGAATCGCTTTACCTCAAACACAAGACATAACCTCTTTTTATACCTATGATCCAGAGCAGGATGTCTATATCTTCTCTGCTTCTATTGCCGATTTTCCCATTGGGACCCCTTTGGTCTTAACCCCTGAAGAATTTGAAAAGCGGGTGCTTAAAGATCAAATGAATGCGTATTTCCAGCAAAAAATTACCATTATTGGAAAAAATAATGCGCAAAATAACGAAGCTCAAAAGGACCTGCTTCCCGAGTTATATGTCAATTCAAAGTTTTTTTCTTCCATCTTTGGAAGTAATGAAATTGATGTTCAACCCCAGGGTTCGATAGGAATTGATTTAGGATTGCGCTATCAAAAGACAGACAATCCCTCTTTTTCTCCCCGCAATAGGAGAAACTTTGGATTTGATTTTGATCAGCGTATTAGTCTTAGTCTTCTGGGTTCCATTGGCGAACGCCTTCAAATCACTGCTAATTATGATACAGAATCTACCTTTGATTTTCAAAACCTGGTAAAACTTCAATTTAATCCTCCTAAAGTCAATGATCTAAAAAGTTATTTGCCAGAGTCTTTGACGAATACGGTCGATGATATAGAACAAAAAGGCGCAAAACTAAACGAGCGTTACAATCAGCTAAAAGGCAAAGTTGAGGATGTAAAAGGAAAGCTACAGTCACTACAAGATAAAGCGAATAATCTGCAAGGTACGGTGGGGAATTATAAGAATAAGATCAATGATTTCTTAAATAAGCCCGCTTCTGAAGATGCGATATTGCAAAATATCGATATTGGAAATATCAATATGCCTTTGAACAGCACCTTGATTTCTGGTGCGCAAAGTTTAATGGGTATCAAAGCGCAGTTAAAATTTGGACGGACTAATATCACCGGTGTATTTGCTGAACAACGCTCTCAAAGTCAGTCTGTTATTGCGCAAGGTGGAGGTGCTTTACAGGAGTTTTCTGTTTTTGCACTGGATTATGAAGCCGATCGACATTTCTTCTTAGCCCATTATTTTAGGGATAATTATGACCGTTTCTTACAAACCTACCCTTACATCAATTCACCCATCCAAATTACCAGAGTCGAGGTGTGGATCACCAACCGTCAATCCCAGGTGAATAATATTCGAAACATTGTCGCTTTACAAGATTTAGGAGAATCTGACCCTAATCGTACAAGGTTAGGTCAGCTTAACACAAATTTTTTTAATTCTCCTTTACCCAATGGTGTTCCTGCGAATGAAGCCAATAAATTAGATCCAGAAAAAATTAGTGCGGGTTCTTTTATTACAGATGGAATTAGGGATGTGGGAACTTTATCTCAATCTTTTGGGGCACTCAATGGACAAGTAAGAGAAGGCTTTGATTATGCCTTTTTAGAAAGTGCTCGAAAGTTAGACCCTTCTGAATATAATTTGCATCCACAGCTGGGATACATCTCTCTTAATCAACGATTGAGTAATGATGAAATTTTAGGAGTTGCCTTTCAATTTACCTATAACGGGGAAGTGTATCAAGTAGGAGAATTTGCTAATGGGGGCGTTGCAGGGACAAGTATTGATCCCACTACTGCAAATACAGCTGTCCCGCAGGTTGAAACAAACAACCTGGTGGTAAAAATGTTAAAGAGTAGTTTAACAGATGTGCGTCAACCAGTGTGGAATTTGATGATGAAAAACATCTATAACACAGGGGCATTTCAATTAGAACAAGAAGATTTTAGGTTAAATATTCTCTACACCGATCCTTCTCCCATTAACTATCTCTCTGCGGTAGATGCTAGTATATGGCCAGAAGAGTTAGAGAATAGTATTCTTTTACGCTCCCTGCGCTTAGATCGCTTAAATATTTACAATGATCCAGAACCAGAGGGCGACGGATTCTTTGATTTCATTCCCGGTATTACAGTAGATCCGCAATATGGACGAATTATTTTCCCTACGGTTGAACCCTTTGGAGAAAGCCTATTTGCCTTACTTGGCGACCCTGCAAACAGTGCAGAAACGTATAGCGATGAGATGACCTATAATGCGAATCAAGCCAAATATGTCTTTAGGGAAATGTATGCTCTAACTCAGGCCGCTGCCCTTGAAGCAACAGAGAAAAACAAATATCAATTAAAAGGGCGATATAAATCTGCTGGCGGTGACGGGATTGCCATTGGGGCATTTAATGTCCCCCGGGGATCGGTACAGGTGACCGCTGGAGGACGGGTATTGAGAGAGGGGGTAGACTATACGGTGAACTATCAAATAGGGCGTGTAAAAATTCTAGATCCAGCCTTACAGGCATCGAATATTCCAATTCAGATTTCGGTAGAAAACAATACTTTTTTTGGTCAACAAAACAAGCGTTTTAGCGGTTTTGATATCACCCACCAATTCAACGAAAAGGTCGCTATAGGAGGGACATTGATAAACTTAAGTGAAAATCCATTGACCCAAAAGGCCAACTATGGAACAGAGCCAGTCAATAATACCATGATTGGTTTTAACACAAATTTCTCTACAGAAATTCCCTTTTTAACCCGCCTGATAAATAAGTTACCGACCATAGAAACGACAGCACCTTCGAGAATTTCTTTTCGGGGGGAGATAGCCTCTTTGATTGCTGGTGATCCTCGAAACACAAAATTAGAGGGAGAGACAAATGTCTATCTAGATGACTTTGAAGGTGCCCAAACGAATATCGATGTAAAAGGCGCTTTTGCATGGAGATTAGCCTCGGTTCCTTTTGAAGGTTTTGGCGGGTCAGATGCCGGACAAGATGATTTATCGGCAGGATACAATCGAGCAAAATTAGCCTGGTATACCGTAGATCCTATTTTTTATGCGGTACAGTCCAGGCCAGCAGGAATAAGCAATAGCGATATTTCATTGAATACAACCCGGGGGATTTTTATAAAAGAGATTTTCCCAGAGCAAGATTTAGTTCAAGGCCAGCCCACCAGACAGCCTACCTTAGATTTAGCTTATTTCCCAGAAGAAAAAGGACCCTATAACAATCAAGACAATAACCGTTTTACAAATCAGCCAGAACAAAACTGGGGAGGGATTATGCGTTCGATTAATGCGACAAATTTTGAGCAGTCTAACGTCGAATTTATTGAATTTTGGGTCTTAGATACTTTTAATGAGGTGGAGTCAAATGACGATGAACTAGGAGAATTAGTCTTTCACCTAGGAAACATATCCGAAGACATTTTACGTGATGGTCGCAAACAATATGAGAACGGTTTACCCAGTACAGCGTCTACCGCGGTACAGACGACTAATTGGGGGAGAACCCCATCTGCTCAGTCGTTATTGTATGCGTTTAATACCATAGAAGAAGATCGCCTTTTACAGGATGTAGGTTTAGATGGTTTAAACGATGAAGAAGAGAGAGCAGTGTATCCTAATGGTCCTGCAAATGACCCAGCAGGAGACAATTATGAGTACTTTTTACAAGCAGAAGGAAGTATAATTAATCGTTATAAAAATTATAACGGTACACAGGGGAATTCTCCTATTGCCTTTTCTGATAACGATAGAGGAAGTACCACAGAGCCAGATGCCGAAGATGTTAATCGCGATCAAACCATGAATACGATTGACAGTTATTTTGAATATAGAATTCCCATCGAAAAAAATATGACAGTAGGGGCGCACCCTTTTGTGACAGATGTGCGAGAAAATGTAACGGTCTCTTTGCCTAATGGAGAAAATCTAGTTACAAGATGGATACAGTTTAAAGTCCCTATTGATAAAAGCTATTATCAAGGCACTAACTTTTCAAGTTATTTCAACACCATCAATGGTATCCAGGATTTACGCTCGATTCGATTTATGCGAATGATATTGAGCGGTTTTGATCAATCAGTGGTCATGCGTTTTGGAACACTAGATTTAGTAAGAGGAGACTGGCGTCGTTATAACCGTTCTCTGAATGAAGATGTTTTGGCGAATGCCAATACAACCGTAGACATATCAACGGTTAATATTTTAGAAAACGAAAATCGCATTCCGGTAAATTATGTTTTACCTCCAGAAATTCAACGTGAGCAAATCAATAATAACAACACCATTGTTCGTCAAAATGAGCAATCGCTTTCCTTTAGGGTTTGTGGTTTACAACCCATGGATTCTCGTGGGATTTATAAAGGGGTCGATGTTGATTTACGCCAGTACAAAAAACTAAAAATGTACTTGCATGCCGAATCAATTCAAGGGCAAACCCCCTTGCCGGGATCGGGAACCACAGACGAATTTGACAGCAGGCTAGTGGCTTTTATTCGACTGGGAACAGATTATCAAGACAACTATTATCAGATAGAAGTGCCCTTAAAACCTACTAGCTATGTTGAAAATACGGCAAATCGATTATCGGCAGAAGAAGTGTGGCAACCAGATTTTAATTCGATAGATGTCCCCGTAGAATTGTTGTCAAAAATAAAGGCAGCTTATTTGAATAATCCATCTTTTAGAACGGCAAGTTATTTTGACGAAGACCTTAACCCAATCGATGAATTTACACCGATTAGTAGTTTGCCAGGGCAAAAGCGATACAAGTTATCGATCAAAGGAAACCCATCTTTAGGGGCCATTAAAACCATGATGATCGGGGTGAAAAACCCTTCTACTCAAGTAGGAGATGTATTGTGTGGTGAGGTATGGTTTAACGAATTGCGTATCGCAGGAATCGATAGTGAAGGTGGCTGGGCTGCGATAGGAGCGCTAGATGCAAATATTGCAGATTTTGCAAATCTTAGTGCTAGTGGTCGCTATTCTACCATAGGTTTTGGAAGTATTGATCAATCCCCAAATCAAAGAAGTCGAGAAGAATTAGTGCAATATGACCTAGTATCAACGGTAAACGCAGGGCAATTGCTTCCGCAAAAATGGGGCATAAATCTACCCCTAAATTACAGTATAGGTGAAACTGCCATCACCCCAGAATACGACCCTTTTTATCAAGATTTAAGATTAGAAGATCGATTAAGTACCGCACAAAACGCAACAGAACGCAAGGCAATTAGAGAACAAGCCATTGATTATACAAAACGAAAAAGCATTAGTTTAATCGGCGTTAGAAAAACAGGAAATCCAGCAAAATCGCGTTTTTATAATATCGAAAACTTTGATGTGTCTTATGCGTTTAATCAGTTGACCCATCACGATTATGAGATAGAAAATCAATCCAATACCTCTCTTCGATTAGGGGCAAATTATGGACATACGTTTAAACCTTTTGAGATTAATCCGTTTAAAAAAGTAAAACTCTTTAGCAAAAAACAATACCTGCGCTGGTTAAAAGAGATTAATTTAAATCCTGTTCCCGCGAATATTTCGATTAGTTCAAATATCAATCGACTCTTCAATAATCAACGTTTTAGAGAAGTGTATTTAGAAGGAGTAGATGCTTCAAATCAATTGAGTTTGCCAGAATTGCAACAACGCAATTTCTTATTTGACTGGACCTATTCTCTAGGGCATAACTTAACTCGATCTCTTCGATTAAACTTTACCGCATCGAGTAATAACATTGTCAAAAACTATTATGATGAAACGCCAGATGGGACAAGACGAGTCGATAAAGCAAGAGGCATCTGGGATGGTTTATGGGACTTTGGGGATCCTAATAGGCATTTCCAAACATTAAATCTCACCTATAAATTGCCCTTTGCTTATGTGCCTTTCTTGAGTTTTATAGACGCTAATTACAGCTATAATGGGGAATTTAGTTGGCAAAGAGGATCAGATATTTTAGCAGAGGTAGAACATGAAAATGGTGCTCTTTTGGGGATTGTAAATACCATTCAAAATGTAAACTCTAAGTCCCTAAATGGGTCGATACAAACCGATCGTCTTTATCGTATTTTAGGCTTAACCAAAAAGCGAAAGAATGCTCGTGCTCTTCCTGCAAGAACTACTTCTCCAGCAGACACTACTAAAGCTAAAAAGCCAAAAAAGAAGCGCAAGGTTTTAACCAGCGTGGTAGACGCTTTAACGATCTTAAGACGTCTGCAATTCTCCTATACAGAAAACAACGGAAAGGTTTTACCAGGTTATTTACCTAAAGTAGGATTGTTAGGAACCTTACAACCCTCTCCAGGCTTTACCTTTGGGAGTCAGGCAGATATTCGATATGAAGCGGCAAAGCAAGGCTGGTTAACAGATTTTCCAGATTTTAATCAACCGTATACCCAGCTCAATAACACTCAACTCAATTTAACGGGTCAATTAGATTTTGGGAAAGGTTTAATCATCGACTTGAGTGCTGAACGCAATTACTCTGAGCGTATCACCGAAAACTTTAACGTCGTCAATCAAGAATATGTCCCATTAAACACCAATAGTTTTGGAAACTTTGGGATTTCTACCATTCTAATCAAAACAGCCTTTCAACGTTCAAAAGGTGAGGCCAGTCCTTATTTTGACACCTTTAGAGAGAACCGTCAAATTATTGCGAATCGTTTAGCACGTGAAAGAGGACTATCGCCAAATGATCTCGACCAAAATGGTTTCCCTAGTGGTTATGGTAAGAGCCAACAAGAAGTTGTTGTTCCAGCATTTTTAGCCGCTTATTCTGGGAGTAATCCAAACAATATTTCTCTCGATCCTATTCAAAAAGTTCCCCTGCCTAATTGGAATTTAAAGTATACAGGCTTGATGAATATTAAGTCCCTCAAAAAAGTATTTAATCGTTTTTCTTTAACCCATGCTTATCGTTCAAGCTATACGATAAATCAGTTTCAAACCAATCTTGATTATGACCCTCAATCGCCTAATTTAAAAGATACAGGCGGCAACTTTGTCCCAGAAAAATTATACGGGAATATCAATTTAGTCGAGCAGTTTAATCCATTGGTTAGGATTGATTTAGAATTGAAAAATTCGTTTAAATTTTTAGCCGAACTTAAAACTGACCGCGCATTATCGCTAAGTTTAGACAATAATTTATTGACAGAGACCAGTGGAGAAGAATATATCTTAGGTATGGGATATCGTGTTAAAGATTTGCCTTTTACCACAAATATTGGTGGTAGAAAACGCACCTTAAAAGGAGATTTAAACATCAAGGCAGACCTGTCTTATCGCAATAATATTACGGTATTGCGCAATCTAGAAATTGACAATAATCAAGTTACTGCAGGACAAACCCTGTGGTCGATAAAAGTCACAGCAGACTATGCCTTATCGCGCAATCTGCAGGCGCTCTTCTTTTATGATCACAACTTCTCTAAGTTTGCGATCTCTACAGCCTTTCCGCAAACCAGTATTCGTTCTGGAATTACCATGCGATATAATTTTGGAAATTAATTGATTGGGATTTCGCTCAAAAATATATATTTGCTTCAAGCAAAAAATATGTTATGAACGTACCAGATAATTTACACTATACAAAAGACCACGAATGGGTTTCCATTGAAGGAGATGTTGCTACAATTGGGATCACTGATTTTGCTCAGGGAGAGCTTGGAGATATTGTTTATGTTGAAGTAGAAACTCTAGACGAAAATATCGATGCCGAAGAAGTATTTGGGACAGTAGAGGCGGTTAAAACAGTGTCAGATTTATTTATGCCTTTAAAAGGTACAGTGATAGAATTTAATGATGCATTAACCGATGCACCAGAGGCAGTCAATGATGACCCTTATGGAGAAGGCTGGATGATCAAGGTACAACTGGACGATGCGAATGATCAATCAGGTCTACTAGATGCAGCTGCTTACAAAGCCCTAATAGGTGCCTAAATTTACTTGGACAATATTTACCATAAGTGTTGCCGCAATTATTGTATTTCTTTCAACTGTTCCATTACAGCTACCCCCACTTGAGAATATCGGACTAAGTATTGATAAATTGGTCCATAGTTTTGCCTATTTTGTCCTTTCGACATGCTTAGGTTTAGCGCTTGATTTTGATTGGAAAATTAAAAAGACCCATCGCATTATTCTTTTTACGGTCTTTCTATTTGGGTTTACCCTAGAAATCATTCAAGGTTATGCATTGGTTTATAGGACATTTGAGATTTATGACTTGTTTGCAAACACTATCGGTATTTTAGCTTTTATTCTTTTGGCAAAAACTATCAAAAAAATTGTGGTCAAAAGCCGTATTTTTATAAATTAGCTTCCTAAACTTTTTGCAATGCAATTAAAAAAGAATCCCAAAGCCGATTTAACAAAAAATAGCAGTCTCTATTTTGCGATTGGATTGGCAGTCGTTTTGTTAATCTCGTGGAGAGCCATCGAATGGAAGACCTATGAGAAAACAGGATATGGCTATGAATCATTAAATGTCGAAGATGACGATGATGAAGAAGTGCCAATCACAGAACAAATAAAAACACCACCGCCACCACCGCCGCCACCACCAGCACCAGAGGTGATCGAAATCGTAGAAGATGAAGAAGAAGTGGAAGAAACGGTGATTGAATCAACAGAAACAGATCAAGAAGAGATTGTTGAGGTTGAGGATATCGAAGTGGAAGACGATTTTGAAGACGTTGATGTACCTTTTGCTGTAATCGAGGATGTACCGATTTATCCTGGTTGTGAAAAAGTGCCAAAGTCACAAAGAAGAACATGTTTCCAAGAGCAAATCAATAAGCACATCCGCAAAAACTTCCGTTACCCAGAAATTGCACAAGAAATGGGGATTCAAGGAAGAGTGTATGTACAGTTTGTAATTGCAAAAGACGGAGCGATCACTAGCGTTCGTATGCGAGGACCAGATAAGAATTTAGAAAAAGAAGCGGCGAGAATTATCTCTAAACTTCCTAAAATGACACCAGGGAAACAAAGGGGTCGTGCAGTACGCGTACCTTTTAGTATTCCGATTACCTTCCGTCTACAATAGACAGAGAAGAAAATTATATTTAACCCGAAGGCAACTTCGGGTTTTTTTGTGCTCAAAAAGCAAAGGAAAAGAAGGAATATCCCTAAAGGTGCGTTATCTTTGCCCCGTTGAAAGAACGAATATGTCTGCTGAAGCTGCTGCAATAAATACCACTTGGCTTGATGACTTTAAAGCAATCACAAAGATGCGTTTAGCGCTAAGTGTTGTATTCTCTTCAATTGCGGGTTATTTTTTAGCAGCAGATACCATTAACTATATCGATTTAGCCTTGCTGGCCACGGGGGGGTATTGCCTGGTAGGAGCATCAAATGCTTTTAATCAAGTGATTGAAAAAGATTTAGATGCGTTGATGCAACGTACTAAAAATCGCCCACTACCCTCTGGTAGAATGTTACCACAGACTGCTTTATTATTAGCAATCAGCATGACAGTGCTGGGGATAGGTTTATTGTACTTATTGAATTGGAGAACGGCCTTTTTTGGAAGTATTTCTATTTTATTATATGTCGCATTTTATACGCCTTTAAAAACAAAAACTCCTCTGGCTGTTTTTGTAGGGGCTTTCCCGGGAGCAATCCCATTTATGTTAGGCTGGGTGGCTTATACAAACTATTTCGGGATAGAGCCTGGGGTGTTGTTTATGTTGCAATTTTTTTGGCAATTTCCCCATTTTTGGGCCATTGCATGGATGTTAGATCAGGATTACAAAAAAGCGGGGTTTAAAATGTTACCTACTGGTGGGAAAGACAAGGGTACAGCATTTCAAATTATTGTTTATACCTTATGGATGCTGTTGATATCGCTCTTGCCGTTTACCCATTATACAGGGGCTTTGCATTTGAGTATTTATGGAGCAGTCGCAGTATGTTTTGTGGGATTAATAATGTTGTATTTTGCAGGAGATTTAATCCGTAAAAGAGATGATCAATCTGCACGACGACTGATGTTAAGTAGCGTGTTTTATATTAGTGCGGTACAAGTAATTTACGTGATGGATAAATTTTTAGTTTATGGAAATTAATGTGAAAGAGAAAAATAGTAGAACCAAAAAAATGATGCTTTGGTTCGGGATGATCAGTATGGCCATGACTTTTGCTGGTTTGACCAGTGCTTATGTTGTAAGTAGTTCAAGAGCAGACTGGCTAGAGAGTTTTACGTTACCCGCGGTGTTTACTTATAGTACAATTACCATTGTATTAAGCAGTATAACTTTTTATATGGCCAAAAGGAATTTAGCACAAAACAAGCTAGGACAATTTAAAATAATGCTTTGGTTAACCTTTGCGCTTACAATAGCCTTTGTGAACTTTCAATTTCAAGGTTTTAGTGAAATCGTCTCTTCTGGGTACTATTTTACTGGAGCAGAAAGCTCAATTACCACTTCGTTTCTATATGTTTTGGTATTGCTTCACCTTGCCCATGTCTCGGCAGGATTGATTGTACTTAGTGTTGTTTTAATTAACGCTTATCGAAATCAATACAGCTCAGCGCAAACTTTAGGGGTTGAGTTAGCCGAATTGTTTTGGCATTTCCTTGATTTTCTATGGTTATATTTGTTCCTGTTTGTAACAATTTATCAGTAAAAACATTTAAATTTGCATCAATAATTTGACAATATTTTATGGAAGTAGCAGCAACCAACTCCAATGAAGAAACCAACGTTTGGGGTGGAGGGAATAAGCCCTTAAACGCGAGTTATGGCAAGATGATGATGTGGTTCTTTATCGTGTCTGATGCCCTAACATTTTCAGGATTTTTAGTAGCCTATGGCTTTTCACGTTTTAAAAACATAGACTCTTGGCCTATTGCCGATGAGGTGTTTACCCACTTTCCATTTTTACATGGAGTAGATGCCCCGATGTACTATGTTGCCTTAATGACCTTTATTTTAATTTTCTCTTCTGTAACCATGGTACTTGCAGTAGATGCAGGTCACCATATGAATAAAGCAAAAGTTACATTTTACATGCTTTTAACCGTTATCGGTGGAGCCATTTTTGTGGGATCACAAGCATGGGAATGGAAGAACTTTATCAAAGGAGAATACGGAGCACTAGAAACAAGAGGAGGTCAAATCCTTCAATTTGTTGATGGCGATACCGGAAAGCGCGTTGCGCTTGAAGCTTTCGCAGCAAATATAGCCACTGACAGAGCGACCCACGAAAGTAGTAACGGGATTTGGTTTGTGGGTGAAACCAGCTTACCTAACTTCACCGTTAATGAAGTAAAAGAAGGTTTTGCTGCAAACGAAAATCTCTTGATTCGTGGAGAAAAAATTGACGAGAAAGGTCACAAAATTGTCCTTTCTAGAGAAGCATCTTTAGCTAAAATAAACGACGCAGTTGGCGTGGTTGAAGGAGCGAACCTAATTCACAACGAATATGGAAATCGCCTTTTTGCAGACTTCTTTTTCTTTATCACAGGTTTTCACGGTTTTCACGTACTCTCTGGAGTAGTCATCAATATCATTATCTTCTTTAATGTAATTAGAGGGACATACGAGCGCAGAGGACATTATGAAATGGTAGAAAAAGTAGGACTATACTGGCACTTTGTCGATTTAGTCTGGGTATTTGTATTCACCTTTTTCTATTTGGTATAACAATAAATTACAGCACACATGGCACACGCAGATCAAAAATTAGCCATTTTTAGAGGACTATTAAAATTCAAATCTAACGTTCAAAAGATTTGGGGAGTATTAATTTTCTTATCTATTGTAACGACTATCGAAGTTGTTCTAGGGATTGTCAAGCCAGAAAGTTTGATGAATATGGTTTTTGGAATGAAAATCTTAAACTGGATTTTCATCATCTTAACCATTGTTAAGGCTTATTATATCGCTTGGGATTTTATGCACATTCGCGATGAGAAAGGGTCTTTTAAAGGATCAATTGTGCTTCCTTTGGTTATTTTAATTCCTTATTTAGCATTTATTTTATTAGTAGAGGCAGATTATATCTTTGATGTAATGAACACAGGTTTCGTTAGCTGGAATTTCTAAATTCTCCTAATGAAAAAAGAAGCCTTTAAGAAATTTATCGTCCTGGGGATACTCTTTATCTTCCCACTGGTAATATATCTTTTCTTTGCTTCTGGGATAAATAACTTTGCTCGTCTACCCATCTTGACAGAAGAGGTAGATGAAATTGAAAACTGGCCAACTTTAGAAGGTTCTTCCCATCAATTTGATGGAATGATTTCTGTGGTAGGTTTCTGGGGTAGTGATCTCGATATGCGAATGGCAGATGCCTTCAACCTCAATCAAAAAATTTATAAGCGTTTTTATCAGTTCAAAGACTTTCAATTTATTATGATTGTCGAAGAAGGGCAGCAGGATAAAGTCAAAGAGATTTTAGCCGAGTTGCAAAAAGGAGCAGCAACAGATTTGTCAAAATGGAAGTTTGTTTTTGGCGATAACGCCTCTATAAATCAACTTTTCAATAGCTTTGAGACCGATGTTACCCTAAACGAGAAGTTGAGTAACCCAACGGTCTTTATTATTGATCGCGCAAGAAAATTGCGCGGAAGAGACGACGATGAAGAAGTGGGAACCCTCTATGGCTATAACACCTCTTCTGTCGCAGAACTCAATAAGAAAATGACCGATGATGTTAAGGTAATCTTAGCAGAATATCGACTTGCCCTAAAAAAGAACAATAGCGATAGGGCTAAGTAAGTTTTCTTGCCTTCATCAGTTTAAAATTCATTAATTTTGTGGTATGAAAAAGGGCAGTACTATAGGTTTAGTTATCGTGCTATTAATTTTTGGGTATCTATTTATCCCAAAGATTTTACAACGCATCTCTGATAACAATACGATTACCAGTAATCGTTCTATAAAGCCCGGCTATACTGCTTTAGACTTTATTCGTCTAAACGGAGAAGCTAAAAAGGTCCCTGATTTTCTCTTTTTAAATCAAGACAGCATTTATATTTCTAATGAGGATTTTCTTGGAAAAGTTTATGTGGCAGAGTTTTTCTTTAGCCGTTGTCCCTCCATTTGTCCTATCATGAATAAAAATATGAAGGTCTTGTATGATCAATTTGGGGATAGAGAGGATTTTGCGATTGCTTCTTTTACCATAGATCCAGAAAACGACACCCCTTCGGCCTTAAAAAAATATGCTGAAGGATATGTAGATAAAAATCCATCTTGGCAGTTTTTAACCGCAGAAAAAGCTACGGTATACGAACTTGCGAATAAAGGCTTTAATATTTTTGCATCGATTAATCCAGCAGTAGCTGGCGGTTTTGAACATCAAGGTTATTTTGCTTTGATCGATCAAGAGGGTTTTATTCGATCAAGACGAGACGATTATGGCAACCCCATTGTATATTATATGGGAATCGATCAAGAAGATGTTCAAGAACAGGGTGTAGATCAGCTTTTAGTTGATATAGAAAAACTATTAAACGAAAAATAAGTATGAAAAAAGAGTCATTAAAAGCGAATGAATTAAAGTACAAGAACTTAATTATAGCTGTATCGATCCTTATTCCGGTAGTGGTTGCATTATTGTTTCGTATACGATTAGAAGGGGTACAATCTTTTACTTTTTTACCGCCCATTTATGCGGCAATTAATGGATATACTGCAGTGATTTTAATGATTGCACTATGGGCGATAAAGAACAGGAGAATCACATTGCACGAGCAATTGATGAAAACGGCAATAGGGTTATCCCTCACTTTTTTAGTGATGTATGTCGCCTATCATTTGACGTCAGATCCTACACCATTTGGTGGAGAAGGATGGGTAAAAACAATCTATTACTTTATTCTGATTTCCCATATCATCCTTTCAGTAGCGATCATTCCATTGGTATTAATTTCTTATGTGCGTGCTATTTCTCAGCAGTTTACCTCGCATAGAAAAATTGCCAAAATCACTTTCCCCATTTGGTTGTATATTACCGTTACGGGGGTGATAATTTATCTAATGATATCGCCTTATTACGCCTAGATGAAAAAAAAGACCTTCCTTTTTTCTGTTTTACTGTTCGCAGTACTGTTTTTGCCAGAGCAAGTAGAAGCGCAATGCTCAATGTGTCGCGCAGTATTAGAATCAGAAGAAGGACAAGCCACCGCTAAAGGAATCAACGACGGGATCGTATACTTAATGGCGATGCCATATTTATTAGTCGCTGGGGTTGGTTTTGTTGTATATCGCATGATGTATAAATAATTTTGTTTAAGTGTAACAAAACACTTCATTCCACGTCTTATAAATTATAAAATCGTATAATCGTCCATGATACAGATTAATGAATTACACAAATCTTATAAAATGGGGAGTAGTTCACTTCACGTTTTAAAAGGAATCAATCTATCGGTTGAAGATGGAGAGCTTGTCGCCATTATGGGCTCTTCTGGATCAGGAAAATCGACCCTGTTGAACATCATTGGGATGTTAGACATATTGGACACAGGAACCTATGAATTAGATAAAGTTTTAATTGAAGATTTAGATGAAACCAAAGCGGCTAAATACCGCAATAAGTTTTTAGGTTTTATTTTTCAGTCGTTTAACTTAATCAATTATAAGACCGCTTTAGAAAATGTTTCTTTGCCGTTGTATTACCAGGGAGTAAACAGAAAAGAACGCCAAGAAAAAGCCCTTAAATACCTCGCTAGTGTGGGGTTAGCAGATTGGGCAACTCACCTGCCCAGTGAATTATCTGGAGGACAAAAACAACGTGTCGCTATCGCAAGAGCTCTAGCATCTGAACCAAAATTATTGTTGGCCGATGAGCCTACAGGGGCTTTAGATACACAAACTTCTTATGAGGTAATGGATATCATCCAGAAAATTAATCAAGAAGGAAAAACAATTTTAGTTGTTACTCACGAAGAAGATATCGCACAAATGTGTAAACGCATAGTGCGTCTTAAAGATGGGGTGATTATTGAAGACACAAAAGTAAACCAAGTTTTAGCAGAACAGTATGTTTAGTCGAGATCGCTGGCAAGAAATATTTGAAACCATTCGCAAGAATAAACTGCGTACTTTTCTTTCTGGTTTTACAGTTGCTTTAGGGATTTTAATCTTTATTATTCTCTTTGGTTTTGGCAATGGTTTAAAAAACACTTTTAAAGAGTTTTTCCTAGACGACGCCACGAACACACTTTATTTATTTGCAGGCAAAACTTCAAAGCCCTATAAAGGGTTTAAAGCCAATCGACGCATTGAATTTAAAAATGATGACTTAAAAGACATCAAAGAAAATTTCCCTTTCTTTTTAGAATATATCACGCCTAGAATTTCTAGGGGTGCGTCTGTTCGTTATAAAAACGAATTTGACAATTATACTACCCGCGGGATTGCTCCCGATCATCAGTATGCCGAAAAGACCATTATTATGAGTGGTCGCTATATCAATGAATTAGATGTCAAAAACAAAAGCAAACATGCTGTTATTGGTCGTTTAGTTGCAAGAGATTTATTCAAACAAGAAGATCCTATCGGAAAGTTTATCGATGTTGGAAACAGTGTTTTTAAAGTAGTAGGTGTTTTTCAAGATGATGGCGGGGACAATGAAGAACGTTTTATATATATCCCCTATACAACAAGACAATCGCTTGAAAAGGGGAATGATAAGCTAGATCAAATCATTGTCGCATTTCGACCAGAATTAGGCCATACTGGCGCCGTTGCTTTTGAAAAACAATTGCGCACTTTTTTAAAGGAAAAGAAATCCATTGACCCTACTGATCCCAGTGGGATCTTTATCCGTAATGTTGCTGACCAATTAAAACAGAATCAGCAGTTCGCTAATGTCTTACAACTTATTGTAACCTTTGTCGGTCTGGGAACATTAATCGCTGGAATCATAGGTATTTCTAATATCATGGTTTTTGTTGTAAAAGAAAGAACAAAAGAATTAGGGATTAGAAAAGCCCTGGGTGCTACCCCAAAATCTGTGATTCAAATGATTCTTCAAGAATCTATTTTTATCACCACCATTTCTGGTTATGTAGGAATGGGGGTTGGCATTCTAATGCTCAATAATATAGGAGAATCCTTAGAGGATTATTTTATTAAAAACCCTTATATCGACATGGAGACAGCGCTGTTTTCTACCTTGATTTTAATCATTTTTGGTGGAATTGCAGGCTATATTCCTGCAAAGCGAGCTGCGAGTATTAAACCTATAGTTGCTTTAAGAGATGAATAGTTTAAAAATCATATTTGACCGCGACACCTGGCAAGAAATTTTTGGTTCTATCCAGAAAAATAAAGTGCGTACCATCATTACGGTCATAGGTGTGTTGTGGGGAATCTTTATTTATATCGCTTTGTCTGGATCTGCAAACGGATTAGACAACGGTTTTGAAAGAGAGTTTGAAAACATTGCCATGAATTCTATGTTCGTGTGGGCACAAAGTACAAGCATACCATATGAAGGTTTTAAGACGGGAAGAAATCCACAATTAAAATTAAAAGACGCTCAAACTTTGCGCAACAACATCCCCGAAATTCAATTTATCGCTCCGCGAAATGTGCGCGGTGTTTTTGATGGGACTAGTGGCTCACAAATAGTAAGAGGCGCAAAATCTGGAACCTATAATATTTATGGGGATTTTCCAGAATACACTAAAATTGCTACAAAAAAGATTTACGATAAAGGGAGATTTATCAATCAGTCTGATATCGATAATGCCCGAAAAGTATGTGTTATTGGAGAACGCACCCAAAAGGAACTATTTGAAGAAGATGAAGAACCGGTGGGGAAATTTGTTCGTATAGATGATATTTATTTTCAAATAATCGGTGTACACAAATATGTTCAAGGAGGAGGATTTGAAAGTGACGGAGATGTATTTATCCCTTTTGCCACCTTTAGAAAATTATATAATACAGGAGAAAATGTCGAATGGTTTACCATTGCGGCCTATGACGACGCAGACGTTATCCAAGTAGAAAAAGATGTCAAGCAAACTTTAAAACGCATCCATAGGGTGAGTCCTAAAGATGAGAGAGCCTTTGGCTCCTTTAACCTGGGAGAAGTATTTAACCGTATCATGGGATTTGCTAAAGGGATGACCTTTTTATCACTTATCGTAGGAATCGCTACAATCATTGCAGGTGTAATTGGGATCGGAAACATCTTGTTGATTTCTGTAAAAGAACGTACTAAGGAATTAGGGGTGCGTAGAGCTCTAGGCGCTACCCCCTCTGAAGTCCGAATGCAGATCATTTTAGAATCGGTCTTTTTAACCGTGATTGCCGGGATTTTTGGGATAGTACTAGGCGCATTTGTATTAGCGGGTATTAATGCTGGTACTGCAAACCTAGAAGATTTTCCCTACACAAACCCAACTGTGCCAATCTCCTTTGTTTTAGGAGCGCTAGCCATTATGGTCACTTTAGGAACACTCATTGGTTTAATCCCAGCACAAAGAG
>JBELLO010000012.1:0-7056 GCA_042096495.1 Candidatus Arcticimaribacter sp. | reverse complement strand
CTAGCCATTATGGTCACTTTAGGAACACTCATTGGTTTAATCCCAGCACAAAGAGCGGTTAGTATTAAACCCATAGACGCATTAAGAGAAGAATAAAAATTAAAAATTAATAGAACCCTAGTTATGAACAAAATTGTCCGTTATTTAATCATCGCCCTAGTTGTTTTTGGTGTACTGTTTGCAGCAGCTTATTTCATCAAATCAAATAGTAAAGCAACCATTAGTTACGAAACAGAAACGGCTTTAATCACTTCTATCGAAAAGAAAACCGTTGCCACTGGAAAAGTAATTCCAGAAGACGAAGTAGAAGTTAAACCACAAGTTCAAGGAATCCTTCAAGCGCTTTATGTTGAAGAAGGAGATTTTGTCAATGAAGGAGATTTACTTGCAAAAATTAAAGTAGTAGCAGACGAAGGTCAGTTGAACAGCGCAAAAGGTCGTTTAGCAAATGCAAAGATTGTTCTTAAAAATGCACAAATCGAATACAATCGAAACAAGAACCTTTTTGAGCAAGAAATTATTTCTCAGCAAGAGTATCAAACAGCAGAACTCAATTACAACCGCGCAAAACAAGATGTAAATAATGCCCAAAGCGATTTTGAAATCATCAAGCTAGGCTCTGCTGGTGGATCTGCTTCTGCGAATACAAATGTAAGAGCAACTGTTGCTGGAACAATCTTAGAATTACCTGTAAAAGAAGGAGATCAAGTCATTGAAAGTAACTCTTTCAATGCAGGAACAACCATTGCGATTATTGCAGACTTAAAGAAAATGATCTTTGAAGGAAAAGTCGACGAAGCTGAAGTGGGTAAACTTGTTATCGGGATGCCATTAAAGGTTAGCCTAGGGGCTATTCAAGACAAAGAATTTGAAGCTAAATTAAAGTTTATCGCGCCTAAAGGAAATGAAGAACAAGGAGCGGTTCAATTTAAAATTGAAGGGGATGTTATCCTTGATGACGACTTTTTTGTTCGTGCGGGATACAGTGCAAATGCTTCTTTAATCCTAGAGCGTAAGGATAGTATTCTCGCTTTACCCGAAGCTTTATTGCAGTTTGATAAAGACACAGAGCAACCATTTGTTGAAATTCAAATGGAAGAGCAAAAATTTGAACGTAAAGACATCGAAATCGGAATCTCTGACGGAATTAACGTCGAGATTGTCTCTGGACTTACCATCGAAGATAAAATTAAAGTTTGGAATAAAACAGAAGCAAAGAAGTTAGGTGAAGACGAAACAGCTGACCAAGAATAAAAAGCACATGAAAAAAGTATCCTATTATTTTACACTTGTCCTTTTCTTTTTAGGGACTGTCCTTCATGCTCAAACAAAGCAATGGTCATTAGAAGAGTGTGTTAAACTCGCTTTAGAAAAAAACATTACCATTAAGCAAAATGAGTTGAATTATGCGAATGCAGAATTAGATAAACTCTCTGCTTTTGCCAGCTTTTTTCCTAATGTAAATGCAAATGCAAACCACTCATGGAATATCGGTCTTAACCAGAATATTACCACAGGTTTGCTAGAAAACGTCACTACACAGTTCTCTTCTGCAGGAATTAATTTGGGCGTAGACCTTTATAAAGGAAAGCAAAACTTTAATCAGTTACACCGCGCTAATTTAGCTTTACTTGCCAGTCAATATCAATTGGCAGATATCAGCGATGATATTTCATTATTAGTGGCGAATGGGTTTTTACAAATCATGTTCAACAAAGAAATTCTAGGGGTACAACAAGCCCAATTAGAAGTGTCTGAAGCTGAACTAAGCCGTTCAAAAGAATTAATCAAAGCTGGGGTTTTAACGGTAGGGGATATCTATGAGCTAGAAGCGAATATTGCGACGCAAAAACAAGCCGTTGTTCAAGCAGAAAACAGTTTGCGTTTAGCAAAAATCAATCTTGCACAGTTGTTATTGATCACTGATTATGAAAACTTTGACATAGCAATGGTGGATCTAGATGTTCCTTTTTCTGAAGTCATGCAAGAGTCTCCTAAAAAAGTATACGAAAAGGCCCTTACCTTTCGCAATGATATCAAATTAGCAGAAACAAATGTCGAGATTGCTGCAACCGATTTAAAATTAGCGAAAGGAGGTTTGCAACCCTCTTTAAGAGCGTTTTATGGCTACAGCACCCGTTTGTCTTATGCAGACAGATTGCAAGGCACTGGTGAGTTTACAGATGTCCCTATTGGGTTTGTAAGAAGCACAGGAGAAGTAGTCAACACTCGTGTTGAAGGAAGAGAGATCGTTGATCCACTTCCTATCGCAGACCAATTAGGGTTGAATGATGGGCACAATTTTGGAATTCAATTAAGCATTCCTATTTTTAATGCCTTTGGGGCAAAGAACAATGTAAAACGCAGTAAGATTAATCTTGCTCGTTCAGAGTTTACTAGAGAGCAACAGCAACTCGATCTAGAGACCAATATCAATCAAGCCTATAATGATGCAGAAGGGGCTGCGACATTCTATGAAGCAGCAAAGGAAACGGTCGAAGCTCGAGAGATTACTTATACCAATGCACAAAAGCGTTTTAACGCTGGAGTATTAGACTCTTTTAATTTTTCACAGATCAAGCAACGCTATGAAGCAGCAGTATCAGACGAGGTAAGGGCTAAGTATGACTATATCTTTAAATTGAAGGTGTTAGAATTCTACTTTGGAATTCCATTAGAGTTTTAAGAAAAACAAGACTGTTCTAGAGACCATATATTTTTTTGTAATTTGGGTTACACCCAAAAACAAAAGTCAATGAAATCTAATCAATCTAGTGCCTACGAAAACGCACATCTAGACATTCCAGGGAATCCCTCTACAGCTAAATCTAGTACACTGTCTTTGAATAAAAGGGAGAACAGTGAACCGCTTAACTGTTTGACAGAGGCACAATGGAAACATTGGCAAACCCAGGGTTATGTTGTTATTAAAGCAGCGGTCTCAAAAGACCAAGCTGCCGCTACCGCTAATTTTTTGTGGGAGTTTGAAGAGAAAGACCCAAAAGACCCCGCCAGCTGGTACACCGCTCCACGGGCAGAAATGAAGATGAAAGAGCTTGCGGGAACGGGGATGGTCGAAGTCTACAATCATCAACATTTGTGGAATAACCGTCAAACTGAAAAAGTCTATCAAGCATTTACAGATGTATGGGGTACAGAAAAACTTTGGGTAACCATAGATAGAGCGAATCTCAATTTTCCTATACAACCCGGCTTTGAATACAAAGGCTTTATTCACTGGGACTATGACCCAGAGACAAAACCCCAAAATGTACAAGGAGTATTAGCACTTGCCGATCAAACAGACGAAAACATGGGCGGATTTCAATGTATTCCATGGCTTTTTCAAAACTATGATACCTGGAAATTAGACCAGCCGAAAGACCGCAATCGATTTCAACCTGATATTAGCGGGATAGAAGATAAACTGGTCAAAGTAAAATTAGAGGCAGGGGACCTATTGATTTTTAATAGTTGCCTTCCACATGGGATTCGACCTAATCGTTCTAAAGACAAGGTGCGTATCGCACAATACATCTCTATGATGCCAGCAGAAGAAGAAAATGAGTCTTTAAAAAAATGGCGCATTAATTCCTGGAAAAATAGAATTGCTCCAGAAGGATATGCCTTTCCTGGAGACCCCAGAAACTGGGAACAAACAAAATATACAACCGCTCAACTTTCTCCTTTAGGGGAGAAACTTTTAGGGCAATCAAAATGGTGAGGGATTAATGAAAGAGTACCTTTTACATATAGAAACAGCCACAACAAATTGCTCTGTTGCTGTTTCCCTTAATGGCGAATTATTATACTGTAAAGAAAGCAATGCACCCGATTTTAGGCACAGTGATTACCTCCATTTATTTATCGAAGCTGCTTTAAAAGAAACGGGGGTGGCAATACAGTCACTTGCAGGAGTAGGGGTAAGCATGGGCCCGGGCTCTTATACCGGATTAAGGATAGGAGTATCCTCTGCTAAAGGGATTTGCTATGCAAATGACATTCCCTTAATGGCGGTTAATTCTCTTGAAGTGCTTGCACAGCAAGCCAAAGTTGAAAAAGACACCTATATTTTACCCATGATTGATGCCCGAAGAATGGAGGTGTTTACCATGACCCTTGATCAAGATCACAATATTGTCCAACCTACTTCTTCAAAAATCATAACCCCAGATTGGATCGAAGATCTACCTGCTGGTAATAAAGTGATCATTGGGAGTGGTGCAGAAAAGTGTAAAGCGATTTTAGTGGGAGATGACTTTGATTATCAAACAGAGATAGTAGTCCCTTCTGCACGTGATATGGTGAGCCTTGTAACGAAAAAATTTGAGAAGAAGCAATGGGAAGACGTTGCTTATTTTGAACCTTTTTATTTAAAAGATTTTTATAGCAATACTGCAAAATCTAACTAAGCGCTTCGTTCTTTTTAAATTCTTCTAGAGAAGCAAAAGGTAAATTACATTGATTGTTTTTACACAAATAGATCAATGTTTTTCCCTCTTGGAATCTTCCTTTAAACAGAGGATAATTTGAAGCAGTTTTACTCGCCGCCCAGTGGGTTACTTTCAAATAAGATTTCTGTAAATCATTGATCCACTCTATCGCTTTTGGCCCTGTAATAACAATTTCAACACTGGGCTCTTGAAGACGTAAAGCAAGCCTTAGCCAGGTGCTATAAGCCCTAGGGTAGTCTAGGATTTCTTTTCCGACTAGAGCGATCATTTTTTTGGCTTGTGAAAGCCATTCCATATTACCTAAATGAACACTAGCCCGCATTAAATTTTCAGCCATAACAGCATTTGAAGAAGGGATGACATTGTCGTTGACTTCTTTTGTTTGAAGGATTAGTTTTTCTTCTTCAGCAAATTGAAATAATGCTGTCGCTTCTGTCTTGAAATGGGTATTACAATAGTCGATTAAATGCGCTGCTTTATCCAGATGATTTGGGTCAAAGAAGACTTCATAAGCATCGAGATAATAGGCGATAAGGTGACAATAATCTTCAAGAAAACCATTGACGGGACTAGCTGTCGCTTTATTGAGGCGATACAGCCCCCCGTCTTTACGAAGAAAATAGTCTTCCATAAAAACTAGGTGCTTTTTAGAAAGACTCAAATAGTGATCATTCTCCCAAACCTTTGCCGCCTTCAATACCCCCCTTCCTATTAAAGCATTCCAAGCGCAAATGATTTTATCATCAAGGCGAGGGTAGGATCTTTTGTCACGTGTATTACTTAGTAGTTGTTCCCACTGCGCTACTTTAGTTTTAAAAGAGGCTTCTAATTGATTTTCTTCAATATAGTGGTCAAGGGATTTTTTTCTAAAGAAAACATATTGGTCCTTTTCCCAATAGCCATCTTCGTTTATACCAAAATATGCACTAAAATGTTCTTGCGCTAAAAGACTTAAATCTTCAAGTTCTTGAATCGTCCATACATAATATGCGCCTTCTGTGAGCTGTTTTTGCTCGTCTAGGCTATCTGCGTCTAGTGCGGCATAAAAGCCCCCTTCTGGGGCGCTTAACTCCCTTAGTAGAAAGGCAATCGTTTTGTCGACGACTTCCTTGTATAATTCATTTGGCTTTGCCTGATAAGCACTACTATAACTATAGAGCAATTGCCCATTGTCATAGCCCATTTTTTCAAAGTGAGGCACATGCCACTTATCGTCTACAGCATAACGAGAAAATCCCCCACCGATTAAATCAAAGATTCCCCCTAGCGCAATTTTTTCTAGGGTGAAATGAGCGTGTTTTTCTAATTGAGCACTAGAGAGAAAAAGGTCGATTAGTGTGGGCATCATAAACTTTGGCGCGCCTACTAAACCACCGTATTTAAGATCGAGTTTAGGGTTAAAACGCGAAAGCGTTTTTTCGAGATCGTCTTTAGCTAAGCTAAGTTCATCTTTGGTTTTTTCGAGCTCAAGTTGTCGCATTCCTTTTTCAAGCTGGCTGGCATAGTCTTGTAAACGCTGTGGTTCTTTTTGATGTAGGCTAGCGATTTGCTGGAGGTAATCGATCCACTTTGCTTTTGGAAAATAGGTGCCTCCCCACACGGGACGGCCATCTGGTAGAGCAACGATATTTAACGGCCAGCCGCCTTGTCCAGTAAGAATTTGAAGCGCCTGCATATAGATGTGATCAATGTCAGGACGTTCCTCACGATCGACTTTAATACTTACAAAATGAGCATTCATCAAAGCAGCGACTGCTTCGTCTTCAAAGGATTCGTGCTCCATCACATGACACCAGTGACAGGCGGCATATCCTATACTTATGATAACAAGCTTGTTCTCTCTCTGCGCTTTTTGAAGTTGTGTTTCTGCCCACGGAAACCAGTCTACGGGATTATTTGCATGCTGCAAAAGGTAGGGACTTTGCGCATTAGCAAGTGCATTTTCTTTTGAAGAAGACCCCTTAGCCATTGAGTGCTGTAACCGTAGCTACTTTCCCAGGAAGCATTTCTTTGAGCATGGTTTCGATCCCATTCTTCAAGGTAATGGTAGAAGAAGGACATCCACTGCACGCTCCTTGTAAGACCACTTGAACCGATTTATCTTCGGTATTGTAGTTGTCAAAAAGGATATTCCCCCCATCTGAAGCGACTGCGGGTTTTATATAATCTTCAATTATTTTTACAATTTCTTGAGATGTTTCGTCAAGATCTTCTAAAGGTGTTGCACTAGAAGAAAAGGTCTCTTTTGAAGGCGAAGCCGAAGTGACAATCGCTTTCCCGTCCTCAATATAAGCGCGGATAAACTCTCTTACTTCCATCACGATGGTTTCCCATTCTACTTCTTCTTTTTTATTGATCGAAATATAATTGGTGTCAAGAAAAACTTCTTTTACAAATGGGAATTGAAAGAGCGCTGCAGCTAGAGGAGCAGTTGAGGTTTCTTCAATAGACTTGAATTCAAAAACAGCATCAACTAACATCTTGTTAGCGACAAATTTCATTACGCTAGGGTTAGGCGTGCTTTCTGCATAAACAGTCACAGGAACTTTTTTAAGGTCAGACGCTTCAGTTACTTTTCCTCCATCGTTCAAGTACTTTTGAA
>JBELLO010000011.1:0-26858 GCA_042096495.1 Candidatus Arcticimaribacter sp. | reverse complement strand
GACCTCCTGCTCCCAAAGCAGGCGCGATGACCGGGCTACGCTACACCCCGAAAAATGGTAGGCAAATATACTATTAAATCTTTGAGTGTAGTAGCTTTTTTTGAAAGAGTTCTATCTCTCTCTTTTTCATCTTCTTAGTACTCTTTTTTCTTGATTTCCAGTCCGTCTTCGTCTATGTTGACTTTAATCACAGTGTTGTCGTCAGAGAGGTTGATCTCTAAACTGTCTTCGTCAAAATGCATTTCTCCATTAATTTTATCGCAATCTTGACAAACGAGTTCTCCATTTTGCATCTGCCATAGATGTCCCGCTATTCTCTTGCGGTAATAGTTTTGATCGTTCTTAATTTTGTGGGATAAGAAGGCGCCTAGATCATTATCAATAAATAGATATTTTCCTTCTGGGACACTTAAATTAAGTCTAACACTTTCTGGGTTATTTTTATGATTAATAGGCGAAAGCCAAAAATCATCAATCATCAATTTATTGTCATAGTAATCAATATTATAATCAATCGCTTCGGTGGTTTTACTGGCTTTAGATTGACTCCATCCTTTTGCGTTTTTCTCAATGGCCATTGCCAGGGTGTTGTCTTTGCTTTCTGTAATCAACAGACGGATGTTATTGTCAAGTCTAAGCTTTTCGCCAGCGTCATTTTCAACTAGGGTAAATTGATTAAAGACAGTTACCGTTTCACGGTATTTGTGATCTTCATTAAGATAGATTTTAAGGGTGTCTTGTGTTTGCTGTTCCCATGCGATGTTCTGTGTGCTTTTTGCATTTATTGCAAATGATTTAGATTCTATAATGCCAAAAATCATTAGGGTGATTAAGGATAAAATCCAAAGCCCTAAGAGGATCAAGCTAAATAGTCGGCTCATCACAGATTTGTTTTGTGATAAAAGTTGAAGTCCCAGGGTGAATAAAAAGATAAAAGGAATCCCAACGATTAAGAGAGCGAAAAATCCTAATACAACAACGGGGATGTCTAAAGAAAGGCCAAATTGCATGATCTCTTGTGGAACCATAGCAGAAAATACACTGCCCGCCACGGTGCTGATAAAGATGACCAGTAATACTATGCTTGATATAAAGAGTAGAAATATCCCAATGAGCAGGGTGAGCAGTTTGACGACTCCTCTGGCTAACTTAAGTAGTATGTCTGAAAAATCTTTTGACTTTTTTTTTATTTGGTTCCCTATGTTTTCATAGTCGACATCTTTGACTTTATCTCCTACTTGATCAATTTCTTCTTTGATCTTTTTTTTAATGTTAGAAACATTAACGGGTTCTCCTTTCATCATCAATTTATCGGCTGTAGATTTTGCCTCTGGGATAAGAATCCACAATAAAATATAGACTAAAACAACTCCTCCCACAGAAGAAAAGAAAAGGATTAACATGATCAATCGAATCCAGACGCTGTCGAGTCCTACATAGTGGCTTAATCCCCCGGCAACTCCGCCTAGAAATCGATCGTCTGGATCTCTAAAGAGCTTTTTAGGTCCGTTATACTGGGCAGAAGTTTCAGTGGGTTCTTCTTCTCCTGCTAGATCTTCTGGCGTTCCCAGGGTTTCGATAACCTGCTCTACATCTGCTACAGATATAACGTATAAATTGTCTTTTTTAAGGTTGGTGAATAATTCGGCAATTCGAGCTTCGATGTCTTCTAAGATATCTTTTGCTCCTTCGGTGTTTTTAAATAAGCGTTCTAGTTTTTCTAGGTAGTTTTTAAGTAGGGCATAGGCGTTTTCATCTAAAGAAAACAAGGTTTGTGCTAGGTGTATATTGATCGTTTTGTTCATGATGTTATTTTTTGATTAGGGTGTTAACGGCATTAGATAGGTCACTCCAAGAGGTGTTTAGTTCTTTTAAAAAGGCTTTGCCTTCTTTAGTAATGGTAAAGTATTTTCTAGGGGGTCCAGCATTAGACTCTTCCCAGCGGTATTCAAGTAATTGTGCGTTTTTGAGCCGGGTAAGTAAGGGGTAGAGGGTTCCTTCTACCACCAGTAGTTTGGATTCTTTTAATCCTTCAAGAATTTCAGAGGAGTATTTGGGTTTTTTATCAATTGTTGATAAAATACACAGCTCTAGAATTCCTTTTCGCATTTGCGCTTTTGTGTTTTCTATATTCATAAAGGCTAGTATTGATTTGAGTACTTTCTTTTGCAAAGATAAGTACAAAAGATAGTATTATGCAATACATAGTACATATTTTAACATTTTCACAACAAGTTTGCGTTGTATTAAAGGATAAGTTTGTTTCAAACCAAATGATTATGAACCAACTTGAATTCTACAAAACGGTCTTGCAAAAAGTAAGTTTTGACAAGGCGCTTTTCAAAAAAGAGTATGTCAAAGCCCTGAGCGATTTATCGGCTTCTGATAAGTTGAAGTTAATGTGGTGGTGTAACAAGGAATTCCCTGCTTCAGTATTAATGCCAGAAACTGATTTTTAAGGACTTACAATCTTGACATTTTCAATTGCGATTGCCCCTCTCACGATACCTTCTATGGTTTTTTGTAAAGCATCAATGATTTGAATTTTCAATTGACTTTTTGGGAAAACAAGACTGATTTCCCTTGCTGGAGGTGGGTTTTGAAAATGTTTTAGTTTCTCTTTATTTTCTCTTGAAAGTGTTAGCGTGTTCAAATAGGGGACTAGCGTCATACCTAAACCTTCGTTCGATAGATTGATCAAGGTTTCAAAGCTTCCGCTTTTTAAATCAAAGGCGCTATTTTTCTTCAAACTACAGAAAGATAGGGCTTGATTGCGAAAACAATGTCCTTCTTCTAAGACCAGGATGTTTTCGTCTAAAAGATCTTCTTGTGCTAATTGTTCTACTTTGCTTAAACGGTGCTGTTCTGGAATGTAACCTACAAAGGGCTCGTAATAGAGTGGGCGTTCGTCTATATTGTCATATTTAAGCGGGGTGGCCGCAATCCCTGCATCAATTTTTCCTTCTTTGAGTTGGACGATAATGCTGTCTGTGGTCAACTCTTGAATCTTAAGGTTGATCTTAGGGTATTTCTTGATAAAAGTGTTTAAGAACATGGGGAGCAAAGTGGGCATCACGGTTGGGATTATACCTAGCTTAAATTCCCCTCCGATAAAGCCTTTCTCTTGTGCGACGATATCATCCATTCTTTTTGCCTCTGCTAAGATGCTTCTGGCTTGTTTAAGGATCTGTTCTCCAACTTTAGTAAGGCGGATGGGTTTTTTAGCGCGGTTAAAGATTTGAACGCCTAATTCTTCTTCAAGTTTTTGAATTTGCATACTTAAAGTGGGCTGTGTAACAAAGACTTGTTCTGCCGCTACGGTAAAGTTACCGGCCTCGGCTACGGCGATCATGTAAGAGAGTTGGGTGAGTGTCATATTATAATTATTTATACTTTTTCAAATATAATAAGAAAATATGATGTTGCGAATTTATTTGATCACTTTAACACGCATTCTTATGTTTTCTATCGGTGCTTCTCGACTATCTATTTTTTGTGCGCAAATGGCATCGACCACCTCCATACCTTTGATAACTTTTCCAAAGGGGGTGTAGTTTCCATCAAGGTGATAAGCCCCGCCTTTTTGTTGAACTATAAAAAATTCATAGGGCGAAGCCAGACGATGGGGATTGTCCATTTCGCTACTGGGCATAGACACTACTCCTCGATGATGTTTTAGTCCTTTTTTTACATCTGGTGGCAGTAAATAGCGACCAATTAATCGTCTTTTTTTACTGGTGTCTGGATGATCAGAATTTCCTCCTTGAATGACAAAATTAGGCACCACACGATGAAAAAAAGTATCGTTAAAATACCCTAAGCGAGTCAGATAAATAAAATTCGCTTTATGATAAGGTGCCTCTTCAAATAGTTCAATTGTGATGTTGCCAAAGCGGGTAGAGATTTCTACCTGGCTAGGGAGATCCTGCTTTTGATACTCAAATAAAAATGGGATGGCGTTATTTTCCTTTAAAAGGACAGAAGGTTCCTCTAAAAGAAGGGGCTTTTTTTTAGGCTTTACTACTTTAGGGGCTGGAGATGATAGAGGTTTTGGTGTCGGCTTTTTTGAGGAAGGAGAACAAGACATCCCAAAAATTAGTAGTAATATTATAGTATATAATTTTCTAGATAGCATATGTCGTTAGATTACATCGCGCAATTGACTTCAAAAATAGGTGAAATTCCAAAACCTGGCTTGACTGCGCAGCTTAAAATGGCACCACCACAAAGATTTGGTACAAAAGATACTTTGCTTGAGGTACCCAAAAATGCCAAGAAGGCCGCGGTATTGATGTTACTTTATCCTGATAAAAATGGCCAGATAAACTTTTGCTTAATTCAACGCACGACCTATGACGGGAAGCATTCTGGACAGATTAGTTTTCCCGGGGGAAAAAAAGAAGATGGAGATCGTGACTTTTGGGCGACAGCCCTGCGCGAAAGCCAAGAAGAAGTAGGGGTAGATCCCGCTTCAATACAATTGATTACAGATTTATCAACTACGTATATTCCTCCTAGTAATTTTTATGTTTATCCCTATTTAGCCTATACCGATAAACAGCCTGATTTTGTTGCAGAAGAAGGGGAGGTCGATCATGTGATTGAAGTGCCTATAACCGATCTTTTGGGGGAGGCGGCCATGCAAGAGGGACCTATCACAGCTTCTTATGCTTCAAAGGTAGTTGTCCCGATGTTTGTTTTCGGTGAATATCGCGTGTGGGGAGCCACTGCGATGATTTTATCCGAAGCTAGAGAAATCATCCACTTAGCTAAATAATGCTATCTTTACTCGATTTTAGAAGTGTATGAAGTTGTTTGATAAGACCCCATTTGGTCAGTATCTTTTCTTGAAAAGAATGTTGATACGTTACCTGGGCGTCCTTACCCATAGAAGGTACAGGGGATTTAATGAGTTAAATATTGAAGGTTCTGAGGTGATTAAGCAATTACCAGATACCAATGTGTTATTTGTCTCTAATCACCAAACCTATTTTGCTGATGTTGTCGCTATGTTTCATGTGTTTAATGCTAGTTTGCACGGAAGAATAGATAACATTAAAAATGTAGGTTATTTATGGCATCCCAAACTCAATATTTACTTTATCGCTGCTAAAGAAACCATGAAAGCTGGTTTGCTACCACGAATATTGGCTTATGCTGGTTCTATTTCAATAGAGAGAACCTGGCGCGATTCAGGGAAAGATGTACAGCGACAAGTCAAAATGAGTGATATCTCTAATATAGGAAGAGCGCTGGATGATGGGTGGGTCATTACCTTTCCTCAAGGAACAACAACTCCTTTTAAACCCCTGCGAAAAGGAACTGCTCATATCATCAAAAAATACAAGCCTGTTGTCGTCCCAATTGTTATTGACGGTTTTAGAAGATCTTTCGATAAAAAAGGACTGTTGATTAAGAAGAAAGGAATTCTTCAATCAATGATCATCAAAGAGCCTTTAGAATTTGATTATGAAAATGACTCTATGGAGTCCATCATCGAAAAACTTGAGTATGCGATTGAGCAACACCCTTCTTTCTTGAAAGTGTTGACACCAGAAGAAATTGAAGAGCAAGAGTCTTTAAATAAGCAGCGAGAGTGGTAGCTTAATCTCCGATTTTTAGTAATTCTTTTTCGTTGTTTTTTAAGGGGCGCAAGAATCTTCCGTAGACAAAGTAATACAAGAGCCCAAAAATCCCTAGGATAATAGCGATCACTAAACCGATCACAAATACCATCATCAATAAAGAGCTGTTTTCTTCTTGAAAACCAATCATATTTTTGTCTAGTTGAAGGGCAGAAACAAGAACAACAATGGTGAAGATGATTAATATTGCGATGTTAAAGTAAAAGTATTGATTGACTGCACGACGGGTATTTAAAATGGCACTTAGATGATCTTTAAGTGAATTTGCCACAGAGATTTTTTTGTAATTCTGAAAAAAGCGATACATAAAGTAAAGTAATAAAACATAGCCTATAACAGTCGTGATGATACTAAATTCAAATAGATTTAAGCTTTTGTAGTAATCAAAAGAATCAAAATAATTGGGCACCACAAGAGGGAAGCCCAAATACAATAAGAATTCTACAATACTCAAGTAAAAAATCCATTTGATTGAATAGGCAGATTTCTTTTGTAGAAAGCCTCTAATGTCTTCTTTAGAAAAGTTTTGACCAAAGTCTTGCTTAGCCCATTTATTTTTTAAGTCCTCAAGCTCCTTCATGCTATTCTTGCTTTAACATTTTCTTTAATCGCAATTTTATGCGATTCATTTTTACTCTGGCGTTCACCGCAGTTATCCCCAGGGTTTCTGCAATCTCATCATATCGTTTGTTTTCTAGATAGAGCAGCACTAGTGCCTTATCAATTTCTGAAAATGCTTCGATTTTTTCATACAACCAGTTTAATTGCTCATCAATAACTGGGTCATAACTGTCGAGTTCTATGCGATTAATGTCCTCATTTATCGCATAGGTATCTATCCGTTTTTTATTCTTCCTGTAAAGTGTAATTGCGGTATTTAGTCCTACACGATACATCCAAGTAGAGAATTTAGATTTCCCTTCAAATCGATCGTAGGACCTCCACAATTGTATGGATATTTCTTGAAAAAGATCTTTGTGGTCTACCTCATTATTGGTGTAGAGCCGACAAATTTTATGTACAATGTTTTGGTGCTTTTCTAAAAGCGCAATAAATGTAGCTTCGTGTTTTGGGGTAGACACTATCGTTTAATTAAAGAAAGGGATTACTGGATTATTCCAGCACAGCTTACACGTGCTCCTGCAGCACCAGAGGGTTGAGAACTTAAGTCATCTTCTCCTTGATGTACAATGATGGCTTTTCCGAGGAGATTTTTGGTTTCATCCTCACAACCAATACACCATAAATCTGTACTAAAGGTGATCATCCCATGACCGCTTTCATCGGCAGAAAAGTTACCTATGTCCCCGCGGTGAAAGCCTGTTTCACTTCCCCATGCGCCATGTGGCGCAAAAGTAGGGTTCCAGTGACCCCCAGATGATTTTCCATCTTCAGAAGAGCAATCTGCTTTTTCATGAACGTGTATCGCGTGAGTCCCAGGAGTAAGGCCATTGATGTGCGCTTCTAGGGTAACTTGACCGTTTTCTTCTGTAAACATAACAGATCCGTTAGCGGTGCTACCACTTTTTGGGTTAAGGTTAAACTTTAATTTTTTGACTGTTTTTTGGCTTTGCTTTTCTTGGTGCGCAGCATGAGCTGTTTCTCCTTGCTCATGAAGGACTTGTTTTTTATAACTGTCTAACTTTGAGTTTACTTCGCCAGGCGTTCCTTGGATGACCTGTACTTCTTCTTTTACCTCTTCACCTGTGGTGTATTTGGTAACAATAGTAGCTTTAACAAGAGAATCGTTGATTTTCTTTTTCTCGATACTAATTTCTTTTTGGGTTTCTTTTTTACTGTCTGAGCAGCTAACAATTAAGGTTAGGCATAGTAGACAAAGGAGAGCATTAATTTTTTTCATAACAGCTATATTTAGGCTAAAGGTAAACATTTTTTGGTTTTGGCTGAAGTAAAGCCCCTTTGCACTGCAGGCTTGATTAATTCCCTTAAATTGATGTATCTTTAAAATAAAAAAATTGAAAAGAAGTATTTTCCTTTTAATGGCATTATTGCTATTAAATTCCTGTAAAACAACCTATGATACGCTTTCTTTTGCAGCGACAGCGGTTCCTTTAGCACCAGATTATTCTAACCAAAAGTATTGGGCAGTTTTACCGGGACAATATCCAGAAGATTTAAAAGAAATCACTGGGGACTATGTCGAAAAAAGCGCCGATGTGTTTTTTGTTTACCCCACCCTTTTAACAGATAAAAAAGATCCTTTGTGGAATGCTGATATCAATCGCGAAGATCTGCGTAAAGATGTGATTACACAATCCGTGAAATTTCAAGCGTCTGCTTTTGCAAAGGCTGGCAACTTATATGTCCCTTTTTATCGTCAATCCCATTATAAGATTTATGTACCGCCCTATAATGCACAAGAAGAGGATTCGAGAATGATTGCATATCAAGATGTCAAAGCTGCATTTCAATATTATTTAGCTCATTACAATCAAGGTCGTCCTATTATTATTGCTTCTCACAGTCAAGGCAGTATTATGTGTGGGATGTTGTTAAAAGAATTTTTTGATGGCACTCCATTGCAAAAGCAACTTGTTGCCGCCTATATCCCTGGGGTGAAAATTCAAGATAAAGAATTTGAGCAATTAAAAAAGATGGAAACTCCGCTAGCCACTGGAGGGTATTTAAGTTGGAATACTTATAAACGAAAAAATTATCCACCTACGTATGAAAAGTGGTATAAAGGGGCAACCACAACAAATCCTGTAAGTTGGGACAACACTCCTGCGACTACATTTGATCAACATTTAGGGGTTTTAAATGCAGATGGAGAAATCTATCCTAATGCGCTAAAACTTCAAGTGGTGGATGGGTTGATTTGGTCCTCTGTCCCAAAAATACCCAAGCGTTTTTTCTTGTCATTTATTAAGAATTATCACTTTGCAGATATCAATCTTTTCTGGAAGGACATTGAAAAAAATGCTGTTGATCGAGTCAATGAATGGCAACAAAACAATCGCTCCAATGCTCGATAGTATTTTAAAAGCCTGTGAAACGGCATGGATAAAGACAAAGACAAAAAAGAATCATCCTTTTCGATTCTTCACTTTAGCGACTACAGATCCACAAGGACAGGCAGAAGCGCGTATGGTGGTCTTGCGTAAATTTGATGCTAAGCATTTTGAATTTACTATTTACACAGATTTAAGAACCCCTAAAATTGCCTCAATAGAGCATAATCCAGCTGTAGAGTTGTTGTTTTATGATCACAAAAAGCTATGGCAAATAAGGGTTAAGGCAAAATGTATAGCGAAGCGAAAAGATCCTGTTCTTTTTAAACAACAACAAGAAGCAGCACAAAAAGATTATACTACACTTGTTGCTCCAGGGACAAAAGTGAAAGCAATGGATGCGGTGGAATATGGTAGCGAAAATCACTTTGCTGTATTGACCTTTAAAGCTTTTCATATTGATCATTTGCAATTGAAACGCCCTAATCATCAACGGGCAATTTTTAATTTGCAAGATCAAAAATGGGAAGGAACTTTTGTCACTCCTTAAAAGAGCCGTTTTTTTTTCTTAGCTTTAGGTATTAAATACCATAAAAATGAAGAAAAAAAACCCCTCAACTAGTCGTAGAGATTTTATCAAGAAAAGCCTTATGGCTTCTTCAATTGTGATCGTTCCTAGACACGTTTTAGGCGGTACAGGATATACTGCACCCAGTGATCAGCTCAACATTGCCTCTATCGGTTGTGGGGGGAAAGGTCGTCCAGATATCATAAATGCTTCGGTAAAAGGACGCGAGAGAGTGGTCGCTTTATGTGATATTGATTCTTTTGGGAAGCACGGCGTGACTGCTGCTAGAAAGAAATTCCCAAAAGCTAATTTTTACAACGATTTTAGACAGCTTTTAGCAGAAGAAAAAGACCTTGATGCCATTACGGTCTCTACTCCAGACCATACCCATGCAAATATTGCGATGGCGGCCATGGATAGAAATGTTCACCTTTATGTTCAAAAGCCATTAACCCATAATATCAAAGAAGCGCGTTTGCTAACAGAAACCGCTCGAGAGAAAAAAATCGTTACCCAAATGGGTAATCAAGGCGCTTCCAATCCAGCGCAATTACAAGTGCAAAAATGGATTAACGATGGCGAAATAGGCAATGTGCATACCGTAAAAGTGTGGACCAATAGACCCGTATGGCCACAAGGAATTCCCATGCCAGATCCAGATCCAGAAAACTTACCAGAGGGATTAGCCTGGGATTTGTGGTTAGGACCGGCAAAAGCAACCCCCTATAGTTCTGCCATGCACCCCTTTAACTGGCGTGGTTGGTGGGAATATGGAACCGGAGCATTAGGGGATATGGGATGTCATTTAATTGATATTCCATTTAGAGCGCTAGGACTAAAATATCCTACTGCAGTAGAATGTAGTATAGGAAGTGTTTACAGACAAATGTGGACACCAGAGCATTTACCGCAAGGTTGTCCCCCTTCTTCTTTTGTCTCCATTAATTTTGACAAAACCGAAGTGAATAAAACCCCTTTAACACTGGAGTGGTCAGATGGAGGAATTCGCCCTGCCCACCCAGATCTTATTCCACCCGAGGACTTCTTAGGCGACCCTGGAAGTAATAATGGGGTAATGATGATCGGAGAAGATGGAATTATTACCACTGGAGTTTATGGATATAATCCACGACTGTATAAAAAAGGTGAACCCGTAGTTACTTACAAGCAACCCAAAGAAAAAGAAGCAGAACACGGTCATCACCGCAAATGGATTGACGCCATCAAAGCAGGATTTAATAGTGATGAGCACAAGGCATTAACCTCTTCTTTTGACTATGCTGGACCACTAACAGAAACAGTATTGATGGGGAATATCGCCATACGATCCTATTTATTGAGAAAACAATCTGGAAAAAACTATGACTACTATGGTCGTAGAAAATTATTGTGGGATGGAAATGCCATGAAAATAACGAACCTTGATGAGGCCAACCAATTTGTAGGTCGCGAGTATAGAAAAGGTTGGGAATTATAAACTAGCGATTCAATGAAAGAACAAGTGGTATGGATCACCGGTGCTTCATCGGGGATAGGGGAGGAGCTTGCTTTACAATATGTAAATAGAGGAAGCAAAGTTATACTATCGGCAAGAAGAATGGCTGAGTTAGAACGCGTAAAAAATAGTTGTGCTCACCCAGAAAATGTTGCGATTGTCCCGTTAGATTTAACAGACTTTACCTCCTTAGAAGGGAAGGTAAAAGCGGCTATAGCCTGTTTTGGTTCCATTGATTTATTAATCAATAATGGAGGAGTTAGTCAGCGCTCTTTAATTGTGGAAACAAACTTTGATGTGTATCAACGTTTGATGGAGGTCAATTATTTAGGAACAGTAGCTTTAACAAAAGCATTGCTACCCTATTTTGTAGAAAAACAAAAAGGACATTTTGCTGTGGTTACTAGTGTAATGGGAAAATACGCTTCCCCTTTCCGTTCTGGTTATGCTGGGGCAAAACACGCTTTGCACGGTTTTTTTGATGCCCTTAGAATGGAACATCAGAAAGATAATATTGCGGTGAGTTTACTTTGCCCTGGATTTGTTCAAACAAATGTAACCATCAATGCTTTGACAGGGGATGGTTCAACTTTGGGACATGATGATCCCGCCACAAAAAACGGCCTTGAAGTAAAAGCCTTTTGTGAAAAAGTAATCAAAGCGCTGGATAATAAAGCTTGGGAAACCTATTTTGGAAAGAAAGAAAAACTAGGCGTTTACTTAAAACGCTTTTCTCAAAAACTATTACACGCAGTTGTAATCCGTTCTAATGTTCGATAAATAATCCACTGATGAAAACACCAAAAATGAATCGTCGCGATGCAGTAAAAAAAGTGGCTATGGGAGCATCTGCAGCCATGGTATTGCCCCTTAATGCTAGTCAGCTAGCTAAACTTAAAAAATCAGTTTCTCCACTTAAAGGAAATATCAACCATTCTGTTTGCGCATGGTGTTATCCAGATTTAAGTCTCGAAGAGCTTTGTGTATTAGCAAATGAGATAGGACTGGTCGGAATTGATTTGATCGGCCCAGAAGGATGGCCAATGCTTAAAAAACACAATTTAGTTTCTACCATGTGTAATGGGGCAGAGATTAGTCTTACCGAAGGTTTTAACCACAGAGAATATCACAATACTTTAGTTGAAAATTATTTAAAGCATATCGATTTAGTAGCGAACGCAGGTTATCAAAATTTAATCTGCTTTTCGGGGAACCGCAACGGTATGGATGATGAAACCGGTTTGCAAAATGCTGTTGAAGGCTTGCAAAAGATTCTTCCTCTAGCAGAAAAAAGAGGGGTAGTCATTCAAATGGAGTTATTCAACTCCAAAGTTGATCACCCAGATTATATGTGTGATAACTCTGCCTGGGGAATAGAACTTTGCAAGCGATTAGATTCCCCTAATTTTAAACTCTTATACGATATCTATCATATGCAAATTTCTGAAGGTGATATCATTAGAACCATCCGCGATAACCATCAATACTTTGGTCATTACCACACCGCAGGTGTACCGGGAAGAAATGAAATCAATGAAACCCAAGAATTGTTTTATCCAGCCATTATGAAAGCGATCGTCGAGACAGGGTATAAAGGTTTTGTTGCACAAGAATTTATTCCGACGAATGTCGACCCTATTCGCTCTTTAAAAAAGGCGATTTCTATCTGTGATGTTTAAAGTTTGACATTTCTCTAATTTTAACATGCTATTCCGGTAGAGTTTGTACATTTGGTTCAAACTATATTGTTATGAAAGCTATTTCTCATTCGCTCATTGCCTTATTTTCTTTAGTTGTTTTATCCTGTGGTTCGTCTTCTGGAATTGATCCGCATCTGTCCTTAGAACAGCAACAAGAGGCAACCGAAATTAATCTAGTTGGGAAATGGAAAATTAGACCTCCACAAACCTTTGGTAAAAGCAGTTCTCTAAAACTTTCTGCAGATTGTACTATTGATGAAATTGAATTTTTTGAAGAGGGGGATTACATCCTTGTAGTAAGCATACTAGAAAGCGATGGAGAAGAAGTAAGTAAGGTCTTTAGAGGGAAATACGACCTGCTATTCACAGAAAGTGGGGATGATTTACTGCTTGAGAAAATTGTCTTGATGGATCAAAATTATATTAGCAGTGAGAACTTCCCTTCACTAGGAAGCATTGCAACTATAGATGAAATTGAATTGACAGACATTAGTGTGTCCTTTAGAATACAGTTAGGAGAAGGGACAAATGAATTCTGTAATACAGGTCAAGCCATAGACTTATCTGGAGATAAAGAGGAGCAAGTAGCGACAGAAGCTGCAGATAATTCAAACCATGTATTGATACAAAATGAGTGGCGCTTTATCAGTGTAACCGCTGTGTCAGAAAATCCCGATGCTCCAGAAAATGGCGAGGTGTTATGTGGATTACTTGAAGGAGAATTCTATGATCGTTGTTTTGATGAAGCTACAGGTGAATTTTCAACAGACTGTCCACAAGCAACCACTGTTACTTTATTGATCAGTGGCTATGGAACCTATTTGTTTAGCTATTATGATACAGGGGAAAACCTCTTGTCTACAGAACAAGGAGATTGGCGCTGGAGAACAGATACAAGCACTGCTTTTACTGTCTTTGAGGTAAAATCACCAGACGAAACTTTTGAAGCATCTAACATAAGGATAAATGTTCTTCAAGTCTCAGACGCTACCTTGCAGTTGTCAGAAACGCAAAGCGATAGCGATCAAGGCGAGCAAACATTCACCTATTCATTACAATTAGCTTCGTTGCCTTATCAAGACACGTCATGTGGTGATTTTTCAGCTAATGCAGAGGGGAATTAATTTAAATGTATTTAGTTGTTCTATGCGATTTTCCTTTTGCCTAGTATTGTGGTGTTTTTTATCGATAGGCTGTGGACCTCAAGAGCGTTCTTTAGATGAGATGGACTTTGTCCAAAGGGACAACCAACAGCTTTATTATTTTGAAGGTTCCCCATTTTCAGGTCTAGTGATCGATCATACTGATACTCCAGCAAGAATTGTGTATACCGTTAATGAAGGGGTCTTAAATGGACCTGTTACTCACTTTAATAAAGCCGAGCAACTTGTATTTGTTGAACAGTATCGTAAGGGGAAATTAAATGGACTAGTGGAATCTTTTTTTTCCTCTGGAGTGAAGCAGTATTCTTATCATTATGAGGCTGGAATAAAAAGTGGACCACAAAAATTATATTATCCTTCAGGCCAATTAAAAAAAGTACTTTCTTATACAGCTGGGAGATTAACGGGGGATAATTATCTCTATTATTCTGATGGAAAATTACAGTATCATTTTCACTTTAATGCTCAAGGTCAACGCAATGGCCTGTGGGAAAAGTTTTATTCTAATGGAGGGCTTAAAGAACAAATCACATATAACAATGGATTACTTGTTCCTCCAATAAAGCGTTATGACCCAGAAGGTAATTTGATTAATTACACGCCTTAGAAGTGATCAAGGTATAGTTTCCAGCATTTACACTAATGCTATTGTCTAAATGACAGAAGGTATATGCTTTCCCTTTTGGCACATAAACCCTAACTGTTTTACAAAGACAATCTGTATAGGTAAATGAAACTCCGTTTACGCCTCCTTCAATAATGCTTTCTGTACACGGAGTGCAACTCAACAAGATATTAACCGTAGCACTGCTACTGGTTAGTGTTCCATCTGTTACCGTATAAGTAAAAGAGTCTCCCGCATTAAGGGTTCCATTTTGAGTATAACTAAACGTTCCTCCAGGGTTAAGTGTAATTGTTCCAAAGCTAGGCGAAGTAACAAGTGTTGCGGTTAAAGCATCTCCATCTGGATCACTGTCGTTTGCGAGAAGACTGTTTTGACCATTATCAAGTGTTGTTACTGTTCCATTTAAAGGAACTATAATATTATCATCATTAGCAACAGGGGGATCATTAGTTCCTGTAACAGTAATACTTACTGTAACTGGGGCACCATTGATTTTTCCGTCATTAGCGCTATAGGTAAAGCTATCGCTTGAAAGGTTTCCACCACCGTGAGCATAGCTAAATGTTCCATTTGAATTGAGCGTGAGGGTTCCCTCAGTTGGGTTAGTTACTAAAACAGCGGTTAATGCATCTCCATCGGCATCAGTATCATTCGCTAATAATGAAGTGGTCACCCCGTCATTAAGGGCAGTTGCTGTTCCTGCTTCTAGTACAGCAATTGTTTCTGTTACTGCTACGGGTGGATTGTTGATATAGATGGTTACACTCACGGTGTTTCCAGCAATAAACCCATCTGTTGCTCGATAGTAGAAGGTGTCTGTAGAAGTGGCAGAACCATCATGGGTATAAGAGAAGGTTCCGTTAGAATTTAAAGTAAGCGAGCCATTGATGGTAGTCGTTACTAATTGTGCTGTAATAGGGTCATTTTCTGGATCTGTATCATTATCTAATACAGAGGTAGTAAGCCCGTCATTTAATGTAGTTACCGTGTTTCCTCTTGCTACACTAATAACTTCTGGATTAGTGGTAGGACCATCATTGATTGGTGAAATAGTAACGTCAAATATGTCATCTGTGGTACAAGTAGGGCTCCCATCTCTAGCTGTAATGATGATTGTAGCACTTCCATAAGCATTGTCTTGAAAGTCAAGAATAATACTAGTTGAGGTGAGAGAGGCAGCTACAATACTTGGATCATTTGAGGTTACCGTATAATTTAGTGTTGGGCTTTCTATGTCTGAGAATGTGTTTTGAATGTCAATCCATTGATCTGCAGCATCTTCTACAACACTTACATCTGCAATAGGATTATCAACAACTGGGCAATCATTTACGGGGAGAATAGTTACTCTAAAAGGAACTTCTAATGTACAAGACGGGTCACCATCACTTATTGTTACTGTACCGGTCATGGTGCCGTTCTGATTCAATTTTGGTGCAAAAGAGGGGTCACCTACAGCAGGATCAAAGGTTACGGTAGCTAAACTCGCGTTAGTATAAGTAACTGTATAAGAAGCTAATGGATAAGCATTGTCAGGATCTGTGGTGTCTGATGTTGCTATAGGGTAGCCAAATCCAGCACCATCTTCATTGATAGTTGTATCTCTAAAGACCGTATTTTGTGGGCAATCATTTATTGGGATAATATTTATACTAACGATTACAGTATTCCCTTGATCTTGTCCATCATAAGTGCGATAGGAGAAGCTATCTGTCGTTGTTTCACTACTATCGTGAACATAGGTGAATGTTCCTGTTCCTGACCATGCTAAAGTTCCAAATTGCGGCATATTAACGAGCTGCATTTCGATAGGGTTAGGGCCGTCATTATCAATGTCATTATCAAGAAGGGAACTATTGTTTGCGGTTGTTGTGGTTGCGGTACCTCCTTCGTCCACTTGAATAGTATCAGTTGCAGTATTGGGGATATCATTTACACTGTTGACTGTTATGTTAAAGGCATCAGTCGTTGTGTTACAGCCTGCATTATCGTCTGTTGTAACAGTAACTACCATACTTCCATTTTGGTCATCTTTGTAATCAATGGTAAGGGTAGCGGTATTTAAGGTTACTGTAGCAAGGGATGCATTTGTATGTGTGACGGTGTAAGTGAGATTATTCGGCATCGGTAAGACATCCACATCATTAAAGACATTGTTGAGATTAATTACTGTATCAGGATCATCTTCGTCTACTGTAAGGTCTAGGGTAGGAGTTGCCGTATTTGGACAATCATTAACAGGATTAATATTAATTGTCACAGTAACATTAGTGCTAGAGAGACCATCAGATAAGGTGTAGAAAAAGGTATCTGTTGTGGTTTCAGATCCGTCGTGTATATAAACAAATGTTCCACTTGATTGCAGACTAAACGAACCTAAATGGTGATAGGGTCCAGAGCCAGGTACTAGGGTGGCCGTTAGTGGATCATTTTCCATATCAGTATCGTCTGTTAAAACAGATGAATTGTTTGCTGTTGTTGTTGTAGCAGTACCGGCTTCAAAAACATTAATAAAATCTGGACTTCCTACTGGAGCATCATTTTGTGGAACGACAGTAACAACGAATACTTCTTGTTCTGTACAGCTACCATCACTAGCATCGATTGTAATCGTTGCTACCCCAGTTTGATCATCAATATAATCAAGGGTAAGAGTATTAGTGTTTAATGTAGCCGTTAAAAGTGCGGTATTTGCATTGGTCACATTAGTAATTGTAATCATTGCATTATCAACATCGTCAAAGGTGTTAGAAAGGTCAATTACAGTATCGGGATCATCTTCCATGGCTGTAAAATCAGCAATAGCATTGCTTACTGTGGGGCAGTCGTTTACTGGTGTAATATTGATGGTTACGGTTACTGTATCTCCATAAGTTGTTCCATCAAATGCTCTATAAAAGAAAGTGTCTGTTGTAGTTTCTGAGCCGTCATGCGTATAAGTAAATGAACCTGTGCTAGAAAAGGCCCAGTTAGGTCCATCCACGTTAATTGGGTTTTGGGTGAAATCTGCTGTAAGCGCATCACCGTCAGGATCTGTATCATTTGCTAAGACAGAGGTTGCCCCAGCTGTTGTTGTGGTAGCAGTTCCCCCTTCGGCTAAGGTTATACTATCTGTATTTGTAACTGGAGGATTGCTATTTGCAGTAAAAGATCCAACATAGACTCCTCGCCCAAAGGTACCGGCGACCACACGATTATCGGTAGCAGAGACACCTCTAAAAACCATGTCAAATACTGCGACATCACTCATTCCTTCATAAGCGACACTCCAGTCAGGATGCGTATCGGTAAAGTTTAGGGTTTTCCAAATACCTAATTCTGTCCCTACAATAACTTCATCTTCCTCATAAGGGTTATTGAGAATTGTATACACAGGGATATCAGGGAGATCGTTTACACCATCATTTCCTTCTTTGTTTATCCAGCTAGTCCCGCCATCTTCAGAATAATAAACGTTGACAATATCTTGTCCATAGTTGTAATAAGTGACATATATCTTTTGATCGGTATCCCCAAAGTGGATATCAGATACACTTCCTTCTCCCGGTTTTGTCAAGGTTGAAACAGTAAAGCCATTTGTGTTGGCATTTGTCACTTTTTCAATATTACCATCTTCAAGTCCTACCAGTAATAAAGTACTTGATACGGTATGTGGAGATACTTCTAGGGCGGTTGCATCATCTCCTAAACCTGAAAGTAAAAAGGTAGAAGCCGCACCAGAAAGATTTCTAATACTTCGAATATTACCACTTCCTGCATTAGAATAGTAAACATCCTGATTAGAATCTAATACACCTGGGTTAATAAAGCTTCCTTCATTCGCAGAACTGAACCCTAAGGAATTGGATAAATTATCTGCGCCGATTCTGGTTCCAGAGGCATTAAATCGTATTCTCGTTACAGCATTATTATAAACATAATTAGTAATTGCATAGCTCCCGCCAGCTTGTGGTACTTGATCAAAGAAAGTTGCAGCACCATCTCCACCTGGTAGTTCCTCTGAAGCTCCCATTAAATTAATTCCTGGGCTGTCAAAACGATAGGTTCCGTTATCTTGTGTCCCCCCAAAAATCATATCATTCCCAGGGAAAGAAGGAGGGGTTTGTGCGACACGATAAAATTGTGTAGTAACATAATTCCCTTCAATCTCATTAAAGCTCGCTGTGCTCGATGCTGTTGAAAGTGAACTAGAATAAGCTACTCCACCGTCGCTTACGACAACTGCTTGATTGCTGTTTCCAGGTCTAAAGTATAAGCCGTGTTGGTCTGCATGTACTTTAGAGATATTTAAGACATTCATGCTGGGATTGTCAGACCATTTAGTGATCTGCGACCAATCTTGCCCACCATTTTGACTGCGATGCCAATTGATTCCCCCTACATAAACGATATCATCATTAGTAGGATCTACTTCAATTTCTAGGTCATAAAATGATTGGTTTCTAGTAAAGTCTGTTGCAGAAATTGAATTATCTGCATCATTGGGTTCTGGTAATTTTTGTAGACTAGCAAAGTTATCCGTGGTTTTGTAGATTTCAGGCACTCTATTTGCCCTCATCAAGACATAGTGAGTATCTGTATTTGTAGCACTAGGAGCAATTTCTGTTCTGGTGATGTCTGTCGGTGTTGTCGTATAACTAGGACTTGCTCGGGTAAAATTATCCCCATCATCACTGTAATAGAATGTTCCTCCTCTTGTCCCGTTACCTGTTGTGGTGGCTAGCCAAATTCGATTAGAAACTGCCTGAACATCAATGTCGTTAATTCCCTCTCTTTGGGCACCATCCTGATAATAGAGTCCCGTTGTTATTTGCGTCCAGCTACTCCCGCTGTCTTTAGAAACATACAAGCCGTACTTGTCATAATCTAAAAGGGCATTAGACATTTTACTGTGGGTGCTATTTCCTAATGCAGCATAAATCCAATTTGTTGTACTAGGATCTTTATCGTGATCAAAAAAGGCTAAATCATTGACGTAAAAATATCCATCAACCCAGTAGTATGGATTGCTAAATGTTGAGGTGGCTAAACCTGTAGAACTCCCAAAGACAAGACTCCAGTTTTGTCCGCGGTCGGTTGATTTATAGATTCCATTACCAGTGGCATCTCCAGAAGTATAAGATTCTCCTGTACCCACAAACATAATGTTGTCGTCCCCTGGATCTTGAACAATATTTGATACCGCAAGGTTACCGGGCACGCCGGTAATCATACTCCAATCTTGGTCCACGGGATTGTCAATGTCTTCATTAAGCCATAATCCACCACTTACTCCTCCAGCAAAGACGCGATCTTTCTCTGTATCGGCATTGTCAAAAAGTGCTGCACGCGTTCGTCCAGCTTGATTGTTTGGTCCAATATTGTACCATGGAGTACTTGCGCTCTCTCCTGGTACTGCCCCAATTTTAAAAGGATTATTTTTTTCTTCCTCAAGGGTGTATTGCAATTGTTGCTTTGCGGCATAATCTGGTACCCCAGTACTAGGATCCATGGTTAAACTGTAAAGCTGTTCGTAGAATTGATTAGGAGGCAGTCCCTCCTTGAATCTTTCCTGCTTGCTTAAGCGTATGGTTTGTTTGTAGGGAGAATTCTCTAAATAGAATTTATGTAAATCCGTTATAGAGACACTTTCATCTTTTTTAGTGAGCAATAATACACTAACAATAAGCAATGCTAACTTACTCCAGAAGAAACCTTTTTTCCAATCAAACATATATATAGTTAATAACCTATAATTTAAAACGCAAATATCCCTAAACTATTGCCTGACAATTAGATTTTTAGGGGGGAGGTAAAAGCTAATCTAGCTCATCAAAGACTGCACCTTCATGGCTAAGCCCATGTCACCTGCAATTTTCACTTTTCCACCCATAACAGCCATCATGGGATTTAAATCTCCGCTTTGTAATTCTAATAGGGTAGCGGCAGATGTTATAATGGTACAATCTGCTTCTTCATCGCTTTCAGAAACGACATTGTTATTTCCTGTTCCATCTACATAAACGTTAAGGTCATCAATCACAAACTTTAATGTTCCGCCGATTGCTTCAGATTCGTTTGCTTTTTGTTGTAGTTGGTCAAATACTGGATTACTCATAGTTAAATTTATTTTCCATAAAAATAAATAAATATTTGAGGGTACACCCAACTTTTTACAGGGATATTTTAATCGTTAAAAATAAAAAACCCCAAACCCCCAGGATCACTAATTACTAGGTTATCAGCAGTCGTTTCATTCCTAAAAATTACTTCTTGTTTGATGGGGAGTTTTAAGGTCTTGATTTGCTGTATAATCCCACTATTTTGATGGCCATTAAAAAAGGCCAAAGAAGGATTAGTGAATAGATGCGGACAACTATTGGCCTTTAGTAAACTAATAGTGTCTCCGTTTTCGTTTTTTAAACTACACCAACTTGCCTCAGGTTCTAGGTTTCCTTTAAACCCTTTGGCTTGCCAAAAAATAAAAGAGGCATTTAGATCTAGGGTTTCTATACATACCCCGCCATAGTTACCCAGTAAACTTTTGTCTTTAACATCTGGGAGAGAAAGTTTTTCGCGTTCTTGTTTGACCCAAGTGCCACTAGGACTAGCTTCTATTTTTTGTTCTTGAGCACCTAATAAATTGATACAAGGACGGCTATAGGGGTTTGAATTGAGAAAAATGGTAAGGTCTTGCGTTTGACACAAGTAGCCTTTATTCCATGCAGTGCATTGAAAACCAATACTTTTGTAATAAGAAAGGCTTTCTTGTAGTTGTGGGGTAGGACTTTCGACAATTAGTCTCATATAGGCTAATGTATAAAATTCTTTGAATTACCTTTGCCAAATGAAAACGAGATCAAAAATCACCTCTTGGGATATCGTAAGAGTTTCTTCACGGGAATACCACAGCATCAAACAATTGGCCCAAAAGTTTGATTGCAGTACTAGTGCTGTAAAAAGAATCCTTTATACCTATAAAACAGCCTATGACGCTTTTTTACTGCACGCGCCAGACCCTTCGGTTTTAAAACCTTTTGAAGAAAAATAAGCAGGGGTTTATTCTCCTCTTTTTATTTCTATTCTATTGATGTAGCTTTTCGGTTTTAATTGTTATAATTCATTATAAATTAATGTTTTAATTGATTATTTTTTGTACTTTTAGAAGAACCATAAAACAATTCTAAAATGAAAAAAGCAATTTTATTTTGTGCTGCCATTTTGATGGTAGCCTGCAATCAAGAACCAGATTTGAGTGTTTACAAAGCGAATCAAGCTCTAGCTGAAAAGTTTATAAACACCTATGTTTCTCCCACAGATTATGACACCTTTACGGCTATGGTTGCTGACGATGTACAGCATCAATCCCCTATGTATGGACTAGGCGTTGTAGGAAAAGAAGCCGTTTATGAACAAGCGAAATTCTACATGAGCAATTTTAGTGAGGTAACTTTTAACGACGCTGTATGGTTACCTGGGGTAGATAATAAGACCCTAGTTCCAGACGGTAGTGTTCGTGTTTATGGCACGTGGAAAGGAGTAAGCAACGCTTCTGGTAAATCCTTTTCCCTAAATTCCTATCACTATTTTCTTTTTGATCAAGAGGGAAAAGTGATTCAGTCAGGTGATTACTTTGACGCTACAGGAATGGTCATGGCCGTGGCACCAGATCCAGAAGAATCCATTGAAGAAGAATAAAAAACGAATACCTCATTATTTGTTTGAAAAAAAGTCCGTTCCACGTGAATGGGCTTTTTTTATTCCCTCTAGGGGAGCTTATGTTGTTGATAGATTCTTTGCGGGTATTCTCTTTTTAAGTCGCCTAGTATAGATCAATCGGAAGCATTTCATCGATTAGCACAAAAATTTCTTCGTGCAGGAGACCCTCAAACTGCGCTAAGTGTCTTATTTTTAAGTGAACAACAAAAATCAGCTCCATAAAATGATTACAAAACGCGTAAATAGTGTGGCAGATGCCTTAGCAGGAGTCACCTCTGGAATGACTTTAATGCTGGGAGGGTTTGGCCTTTGTGGCATCCCAGAAAACGCCATTGCAGAATTGGTGAGATTGAATGTCAATCAACTTACTTGTATATCCAATAATGCAGGGGTTGATGACTTTGGTTTAGGTTCGCTCTTGCAAAAAAAGCAGATTGACAAAATGATTTCGTCCTATGTAGGCGAAAATGCCGAGTTCGAACGCCAAATGTTAAGTGGAGAATTAGCCGTAGAATTGATTCCTCAAGGGACACTTGCAGAACGTTGCAGAGCCGCACAAATGGGAATCCCCGCTTTTTACACTCCGGCAGGCTATGGCACAGAAGTAGCCGATGGAAAAGAAAGTCGAGACTTTAACGGGAAACCCCATTTATTAGAACATGCCTTTAAGGCAGATTTCTCTTTTATTAAAGCATGGAAAGGCGATGAGGCAGGCAACCTTATTTTTAAAGGAACTGCAAGAAACTTTAATGCGCCCATGGCGGGTGCAGCTAATATTTGTGTTGCCGAGGTCGAAGAACTGTTTCCTGCTGGAGCCTTAGACCCCAACACAGTTCACGTTCCTGGGATTTTTGTACAGCGGATCTTTCAAGGAGAACGGTATGAAAAGCGCATTGAGCAACGCACCTTAAGTCAACGAGCATGATAGGACTAGATAAAAACGGGATTGCACAGCGCATTGCCCAAGAAGTTCAAGACGGATATTATGTGAACCTAGGGATAGGAATTCCTACCCTAGTGGCCAACTTTGTTCGAAAGGACATCGAAGTGGAATTCCAAAGTGAAAACGGGATTTTAGGGATGGGACCTTTCCCTTTTGAAGGTGAAGAAGACGCAGATTTGATTAATGCAGGGAAGCAGACGATTACAGCTTTAGAAGGTGCGAGTTTTTTTGATTCCTCTACTAGCTTTGGGATGATTCGTGGGCAGCATGTTGATCTTACTATTCTAGGGGCGATGGAAGTCGCCGAAAATGGAGATATCGCTAACTGGAAGATTCCAGGGAAAATGGTTAAAGGTATGGGAGGAGCAATGGATTTAGTTGCTTCAGCTGAAAATATTATTGTCGCCATGATGCACACCAATAGAGCAGGGGAGTCGAAATTACTTCAAGCTTGTTCTTTGCCTTTAACAGGGGTGGCTTGTGTTAAAAAGATCGTGACAAATTTGGCTTGCCTCGAAGTAGTCAAAGAGGGTTTTCTGCTTTTAGAACGGGCGCCAGGGATAAGCGTAAAAGAAATTGTTAAGGCTACACAAGGGAATTTGATCGTTCCTAAGAATGTACCAGAAATGATGCTATAAAACAAAAAAAGAGGCCTTTAAAGACCTCTTTTTTTATCATTAAGAAATGTTTTTAGAACTCAAGGACATGAGAAATATCTTTGGGATTTTCCTCTGTTCCTTTTTCTGTGATAAGACGGGTAGAAATTTTCTTTTCTTCGCTGCTGGCGAGGAAGTCATTGATAATTTCAACGATGTCGTTATCTAAATATTTGGTTTTTGTTACATCGATTTCCAACTCTGCTTCGACGGGTATGTTGTCTAATTCATAAGAAATAGGTGCTTTGTTGATAAAGGTTACCTCTTCTGCTAATTCTATCTTGACAACCTCTTTTCCATTTTCCATTTCGTGGTGGATCATCGAGTGAGAGTTTTTGTAACTGTCATACAGTAAGAATAAAACACCAACCAATACTCCTAGACCAATTCCTACCAATAAATCAGTGAAAATGATCCCTGCGATGGTGATCACAAAAGGAATGAATTGTTTCCATCCTAATTGATACATGCTTTTGAATAAAGCAGGTTTAGCTAATTTGTACCCTACGATTAATAAGATCGCTGCTAAGACAGATAATGGAATCTGATTGAGTAAGAAAGGAATAGCGACCACTGAAGCTACTAATAGTACCCCGTGAATAACTGCGGCCATTTTGGTTTTACCTCCAGATTGAATGTTAGCAGAACTGCGCACGATAACCTGTGTAACAGGTAAACCACCAATCATCCCAGAAGCGATATTCCCGATTCCTTGTGCGATTAGCTCTCTGTTTTTTGGAGTAATGCGTTTTTCTGGATCAATCTTATCTGTTGCTTCCACACACAATAAAGTCTCTAAACTCGCCACTAGAGCGATCGTAAAGGCAACTATCCAAACGTTGATATTCGTAATAGCATTAAAATCTGGGAAGATAATAAAGTCTAAGTCGGCTACATTAGTGGGTACGCTTACCATTTGACTTGAAGCGATCCCCCATACTGCATCACCGTTTGTTGTGGTGGCATAAATAATCCCGATCACTACAGCGACTAAAGGGCCTTGTATAAGTTGAAATATTTTCGCTTTTTTGGTTAAAACCAAATCCCATAAAAGTAAGATTCCCATACTAATGGCTGCAATCAAAGTAGATCCATAACTAATTTGAGAGAAAACATCTCCACTCTCGTTTGCATTGAATCCAAAGAAATAAGGTATTTGCTTTAAAATGATGATTAGTCCAATCCCCGTCAACATTCCTTTGATTACAGAACTAGGGAAGTAATAACCGATTACCCCTGCTCTAGCAATACCAAAGCCAAGTTGGATCACTCCCCCTAAAACTACGGCAACTAAAAAGTTTTCAAAGCCTAGATCTCCAATAGCAGTAAGGACAATGGCTGCTAATCCAGCCGCTGGTCCACTAACCCCTACTTGGGATCCACTAATAGCCCCTACAAGAACACCTCCTATAATTCCAGCAATAAGACCAGAAATAAGTGGAGCGCCAGAGGCTAAAGCAATTCCTAGACATAAAGGGATTGCAACAAAAAATACAACGATACTCGCAGGAAAATCGGATTTTAAATTTTGAAATAAATTGTTTTGACTCATAATATAGTGTTGTGGTGCCTTTGATAAAGCACCTGTTTTTATAAAAATTAAATGAAGTGGGGACAGTTAATACAAAAGATTATGCAACTGTCCGGGGAGGGGGTAAGTGAATTTCAGTTTTGTAATTACTGAAGTTATTTAGGTTAAAATAATTATTGCTTTTTAAACCAAATCTTGCGATTGAAAAGCGAATATCGTTAGGGTAAATTTTGTCTTTAGTTTCTTCGAGGTCTTTTTTGTTTTGCTCTTCGTTTTCGCCTTCAGACTCATTTTCAAGATCGATGTCTAGCTCAATAGAAACAAGTTCATGAAAGCTGTCGTCAAAAAGGTAGGTAGGGAAGCTTTGGCAAATTGTTGCCAGCATCAAAACAGTAAAAATTGCTTTTCTAATATAGTTACTTCTCATTCAGCAAAATTTCGTTGTAAAATTACAATAAATTAATAAACATTCCCTCCTTTTTTATGCCTCTCTATTTTTTTATTAAATCGAATAGCCATCCAAATAGTTTACCTTTAGAGCTCGAAAAAGAAAAATAAATTATGGATTATATCGAACAATTAAAATGGCGTTATGCTACAAAGAAATTTGATGCTAATAAAAAAGTACTGCCTCAAGATATTTTAAAAATAAAAGAAGCCATTCAACTAGCCGCAAGTTCTTATGGTTTGCAGTTATATAAGGTCTTATCTATAGAAGATAAAGCTCTGCGGAAAAAGTTAAGAGCTGCGTCTTATGATCAATCTCAGGTGACAGATGCGACTCATTTTTTTGTTTTCTGCCGTTATGCAACTGTTAAAGCTGCACATATAGACGAGTATCTTACTATTAAAGCAAAGCAGCATAATGTTCCCGTAGAAGGATTTAAAGAATATGGCGATCAAATGAAGCGTAGCATAGTTGAAAGTATGGACGCAGATAAGCGAGATATATGGACTGCAAAACAGGTGTATATCGCTTTGTCCAATGCACTTTCTGCTTGTGCGATTTTAAACATTGATGCTGCCCCTATGGAAGGTTTTGACCCAGCAGCTTATGACGAAATTTTAGGTTTGTCAAAAAAGGGATTGAAAGCAACGGTTGTTTTAGCCATAGGGTATCGCAGTGAAAAAGATGAGAGTCAGTTTTTACCTAAAGTGCGCAAACCACTAGATATTCTTTTTGAAACAGTCTAATTTGATCCCTTCTCAAAGATATAATTTGTAGTTTTACCTCTTAATTTTGTTTTTATGGAAACCATTAATAAATATTCTGGTATCATGATTAGTATCAGAAAGATTGTTCGGGCCATTAATCTTGAGTCTAAAAGGATAGAAAAAGATTATGGGCTTAGTATTCCACAGCTGCTTACGTTAAAATTTTTAGAAGAGAAGGCAGAGTATAAAAGTACCATGAAGGACCTAAAAGAACACTTGTCCCTCAATGCAAGTACAGTTTCTGGGATAGTGGCTCGTCTCGAGTCAAAAGGGTTGATCGCTCGATTGCCTAATCCTAATGATAAAAGAAGCACCCCTATTATTTTAACCTCAAGTGGGAACAAACTAATCAAGCAAACAGATGAGTCCTTACATGAGCGCGTAATGCGTAAATCTAATTCTTTAACAGATGAAGAATATCAGCAAATTTTAGTTTCATTCAAAACAATCATTAGAATTTTTGACATTGATGATGTCGACGCATCTCCTATTATCAGTGGTCAAACAGAGATTTAAGCTTTTTTCAAGGGGCTAATTATTAAATAATACTTTCTGTAGAAAACATTTTTTGTACTTTTGCCAGCAAACCAATTATTATGCAAAAGTACATACCGTTTATTTTATTCCTTTTTGGTCTAAGTATTCAC
>JBELLO010000010.1:0-27895 GCA_042096495.1 Candidatus Arcticimaribacter sp. | reverse complement strand
AGATCAATCCCAACTCATAAATATCCACTGGGATTTCTGGATCAAAAATGGTCTTAAGGACTTTGACGATTTTTTCGCCTAGGGCGTTAGTATCAATAGTTGCTTCTGACATAATTAGTTGAGTTGCGTTTGAAATGCGATGGCGTAAAGTTTTATTTGTTTGATCATTGAGACCAATCCATTTGCTCGCGTGGGCGATAAGTGTTCTTTGAGCCCGATCTCATCGATAAAATCGGTATTTGCTTCAAGAATATCTCTAGGGTGTTGATTAGAGAAAGCTCTAATTAAAATAGCTATAATTCCTTTGGTGATAATGGCATCACTATCTGCAGAGAATTGCAATTTATCTTGGTCTAATGCTGCATGCACCCAGACTTTACTTTGACAACCTTTGATGATGTTGTCGTCAGTTTTAAATTCTTCTGGAATAATCGGCAGGGATTTACCTAGCTCAATCATATACTCATAGCGCTGCATCCAGTCTTCAAAAAGGCTGAATTCTTCGATAATTTCTTGTTGTGTTTCTTGTATGGTCATAGCCGTATAAAGATACGATTTATTGCAACATCGCCATGGCGCGTTTTAGCGCAACGATCATTTGATCAATTTCTTCTTTGGTATTGTAAAAAGAAAATGAGGCTCGTACTGTTCCCGGGATCTGGTAATAGTCCATGATGGGTTGTGCACAATGATGTCCCGTGCGAACCGCTATCCCCATTTTGTCTAAGATACTCCCGATATCATAAGGGTGAATCCCCTTGACATTAAAAGAAATCACAGCTGTTTTTTCTTTGGCATTGCCATAAATTGCTACCCCATCGATGGCCTTGAGCTGCTCTGTTCCATATACCAGCAATTCTTCCTCATAGGCCGCGATTGCGTCAAATCCAATGGCGTTCATATAATCTAAGGCTGCGCCAAAAGCTATACCGCCAGCGATATTAGGTGTTCCCGCTTCAAACTTATGCGGTAAGTCGGCATAGGTGGTTTTTTCAAAACTCACTTCTGCAATCATTTCTCCCCCTCCTTGATAAGGCGGAAGGCTATTGAGCAAATCTTCTTTTCCATAAAGCATGCCTACCCCCGTGGGGCCACATAACTTATGGGCAGAAGTCACATAATAATCAATGTCTAAGGCTTGAACATCTGCTTTGATATGCGGCGATGCTTGCGCGCCATCAATCAATACTTTTGCGCCTACTGCATGGGCTTTTGTAATAATTTCTTCAATAGGATTAACAGTTCCTAAAGCGTTTGAAACATGATTGACAAAGACGAGTTTTGTTTTTTCGTTTAACAAAGTGTCATAGGTGTTCATCTCAAGTGTTCCCTGTTGGGTCATAGGAATCACTTTTAAGATCGCTCCTGTTTTTTCGCATAGCATTTGCCAGGGAACGATGTTAGAGTGATGTTCCATTGCAGACACTAACAGCTCGTCTCCAGCTTTTAATAGAGCGGCATAACCCGAGGCAACGATATTGATACTATGTGTTGTGCCAGAGGTAAGAATAATCTCGTGCAGTTTTGCGGCATTGAAATGCTGTTGCACCTTTTGGCGTGCCTGCTCATATGCATCGGTGGCTTCTTGACTCAAGCTGTGCACCCCGCGGTGAATATTTGCATTGTATTGACTGTAGTACTCTACAATCACATCAATTACTTGCTGTGGCGTTTGCGAAGTGGCTGCGTTGTCAAAATAGACTAAAGGCTGCCCGTTTACCTCACGTTTGAGAATGGGAAAGTCCGAACGGATTTTTTGAATGTCTAAGGTCTTATAAGTCATGTCCTATTTCAACCCCTAATTTCATTGCGATCAATTTGTTGATTCTTGTTTTAAGTGCAGGAATAGCAACACTTTCCAAGACATTATTGGCAAAGGCATAGGTGAGTAAACCTTTGGCTTCCTTTTTAGGAATCCCACGCGTGCGAAGATAAAACAAAGCGTCTTCGTCTAATTGTCCAATGGTACAACCGTGAGAACACTTTACATCATCTGCAAAAATCTCTAATTGTGGCTTTGTATTAATCGTGGCTTTATCGTCTAATAAAATATTGTTGTTTTGCTGAAAGGCATTCGTCTTTTGTGCGATTTGATCGACATAGATTTTACCATTAAAGACCCCTACAGCTTTATCGGCATAGATGCCTTTATAGTCTTGATGACTTTCACAATTGGGCTGTTCGTGATTTACCAGGGTATAGTGATCGACATGTTGCTGATCTTCTATAATGGTAATCCCTTTCATGGTAGAATCAATGTGTTCTCCTTTTTGATAGAAATTTAAATTATTTCTCGTCAATTTTCCACCAAAGGAAAAAGTGTGCACCTTTACATTACTGCTGTCTTGCTGGGAGATATAGGTGTTATCAACTAGCGAAGCGTCGTGGCGATCATTTTGAATTTTATAATAATCAACGATGGCATTTTTATCGGCAAAAATTTCTGTCACAGCGTTTGTCCACACGGCATGTTCTGCTAAACTTTGATGGCGCTCAATGATTTGTACTTGTGCATTTTCTTCGGCAACGACAAGAGAACGCGGTTGTAGCATAAAGTCGCCCTGTTCGCCTGTAGAGAAATGAATGATCTGGATCGGCTTTTCTGCCACCACAGATTTAGGGATATAGATATAGGCTCCCTCTTTAGCAAAAGAAGTGTTTAATGCGGTTAAATTTTCTTCTTTATCGGCCACTTGATTAAAGTACTTATCGATGACCGTTTTGTATTTGGGCTTTGATAAGGCTGCAGAAAGTAAACAAACATCGATCCCGTCATGGGTGGTGTCTGATAAAAACGGACTGTAGACCCCATCGATAAAGACCACCTTATACGAATCAATTTCATACAAGAAATATTTCTTGACGTCTTTTAATTCGAGGGTGGTTTCCTTTTTAGGGAAGATACTGTAGTCGTTTTTCAATAGCTTCGCCAAAGAGGTGTATTTCCAGGCCTCTAGTTTATTTGTAGGGAATCCTTTTGCTTCAAAAGTTTTTAAACTTTCTGATCGAATATCATGGATAGGAGAGCTCAAGTCTAACTCTTGCTCTAACACCATGAAAGAGGATAGCATTTTTTCTTTTAACTCCATCTTAGGCAAGCTCTTGTTTGATCCAGTCGTATCCTTTTGCTTCTAGTTCGTGCGCGAGTTCTTTAGTCCCAGATTTTACAATACGACCATTGTACAATACGTGTACAAAGTCTGGCACGATATAATCTAATAAACGCTGATAGTGGGTGATTACAACCACTGCATTGTCCTTGCTTTTAAGTTTGTTAACCCCGTTTGCCACAATTTTCAAAGCATCGATGTCGAGACCAGAATCAGTTTCATCTAAGATGGCTAATTTAGGCTCGAGCATTGCTAACTGGAAAATCTCATTACGCTTTTTTTCTCCACCAGAAAACCCTTCGTTTAGAGAACGTGATAAGAACTTTGAATCAATTTCTAACATTGCTGCTTTTTCGCGAATTTTCTTCAACATCTCGTTTGCTGGCATATCTTCCAGTCCTTGCGCTTTTCGCGAAGCATTGATCGCCGTCTTAATAAAGTTTGTCACCGTTACCCCAGGGATTTCAACGGGATATTGAAAAGATAAAAAGATGCCTTTGTGCGCGCGTTCTTCGGCGTCTAAGTCTGCTAAATCTTCTCCATCAAAAAGGATATTTCCCTTTTCAACTTCATAATCTTCATGACCAGCAATCACAGTAGAAAGTGTACTTTTCCCAGAACCGTTAGGTCCCATGATAGCATGCACTTCTCCTGGATTTACTTGCAGGTTAATTCCTTTTAAAATTTCCTTTTCTTCTACACTAGCGTGTAGTTCATTTACTGTAAGCATATAGTTGATCGATTACCCTACTGATCCTTCGAGGGAGATTTCTAATAATTTTTGTGCCTCAACGGCGAATTCCATTGGAAGTTTATTTAAAACTTCCTTACTAAACCCATTGACAATAAGCGCAATGGCTTTTTCTGTATCGATACCACGTTGATTGCAATAGAAGATTTGATCTTCTCCAATCTTACTGGTGGTCGCTTCGTGTTCTATTTGTGCCGAATTATTTCGCGCTTCGATATAAGGGAAAGTGTGCGCTCCACAATCGTTCCCCATCAATAGAGAATCACATTGTGAGAAGTTACGTGCATTTTTTGCCCTTGGATTAACTTGTACTAATCCACGATAGCTGTTCTGTGATTTTCCGGCAGAGATTCCTTTCGAGATAATGGTAGAGCGGGTATTTTTCCCTAGGTGTACCATTTTTGTTCCTGTATCTGCTTGCTGGTAGTTGTTTGTTACTGCGATAGAATAAAACTCTCCGATAGAATTATCCCCTTTCAATATACAAGAAGGGTATTTCCAGGTTACAGCAGAACCGGTTTCTACTTGGGTCCAAGAAATCTTTGCGTTGGTGTGGCAAATTCCACGTTTCGTCACAAAGTTAAAGACTCCACCTTTCCCTTCTTTATCTCCAGGGAACCAGTTTTGAACCGTTGAATATTTTATTTCAGCATCATCAAGCGCAATTAATTCTACGCAAGCAGCGTGCAATTGATTTTCATCTCTTGACGGAGCAGTACAGCCTTCTAAATAAGAAACATAACTCCCTTCATCTGCAATCACAAGGGTGCGCTCAAATTGACCTGTCCCTGCTTGATTGATTCTAAAGTAAGTCGAAAGCTCCATAGGGCATCTTACCCCTTTTGGGATATAACAAAATGACCCATCTGAAAAGACAGCTGAATTTAAAGCTGCATAAAAGTTGTCCTTGATAGGGATCACAGAACCAATGTACTTTTCAACCAGTTCTGGGTAATCCTTGATCGCTTCTGAAATGGAACAGAAAATAATCCCTTTTTCAGCTAAAGTATCACGGAAGGTAGTCGCAACTGAGACAGAGTCCATCACGATATCTACCGCAACTCCTGCGAGTTTCTTTTGTTCATCAATAGAAATCCCTAGTTTATTAAACGTTTCTAATAACTCTGGATCAACCTCATCAAGGCTTTCGTATTTGTCTTTCTTTTTTGGAGCAGAATAATATGAGATCGCTTGAAAATCGGGCTTTTTGTAATGAACATTTGCCCATTCTGGCTCTTCCATTTCTTTCCATGCTGCAAAAGCCTCTAGACGCCACTGGGTCATCCACTCTGGTTCCTCTTTGCGTTTAGAAATGGCACGAACAATATCTTCGTTCAATCCCACAGGGAAAGTATCAGATTCTATATCGGTATAGAAACCGTACTCATACTCTTTTGTTTCGAGCTCTTTTTTTAATTCTTCTTCAGTATATGCCATATCCTCCTTCTATTTTAGAGCGAAAAACTTTCTCCACAACCACATGTTCTATTGGCATTAGGATTGTTAAAAACAAATCCTTTGCCATTTAAACCGCCAGAATATTCTAGGGTCGTTCCCACTAGGTAGAGTAAACTTTTCTTATCCACTACAATTTTAACTTCATTATCTTCAAAAAGCTGATCGCTGTCTTGCTGCTTTGCATCAAAAGAGAGATCGTATGATAAGCCAGAACAGCCGCCACTTTTCACGCCTACGCGCACAAAAGCAGCACTAGGATCAAAGCCTTCTTCCTGCATTAAAACAGATACTTTTTCTTTCGCTGATGTAGAAACCTTAATCATAGGTGAATAATCGTTTTCTAAATTTGCTACAAATATAGTTCATTTAGCCCACTAACACTAGTGTTTATCCATAGATAAAGCCAATAGAATTATTCTAAAACAACATCCCAAAGGGCCACAAAAATATCTTTGTCCCCTTGATTGTTTAGAAAAGGGCCATCTTGACTTTCAGAAGTGCCCACAACGACAAGTCGACCATCGTTTAGAGATAGTACTGCATGGGCGATATCTAGCCCACTTCCGCCCAAGGTAAAGTGTTGTTTTGGGAAGCGATTTTTATCTAACTGCAAGAGTGCGATATCATTGTCCCCAGCATTTGTAGAAAAGTCAATGTCTTCGCTTTGGCTATAGCCTACTAACCATAAATCTCCTTTAGAATCAAACGTTAAATCACGGCCTAGATCAAATGCAGCCCCACCAAAGGATTGTTCGCTTAACAAATCTCCCTCTTGGCTTAGGCGCAATAGCCACATATCTGATCTGCCTAATGGGGAAGAAACATCTTGATCTTCGCTAAAGCTATTGCCAAAGACCACAATATTTTCTGTTTGATCTAAAACGACTGCATTTGCAGCGTCATATTGGCTTCCGCCAAAAGAGCGCTCCCAGATCACCTGACCACTTTGATTTAATTTGATAACCCAGACATCATAGCCCCCATGAGGATTCGTGATATCCACATCATCGCTTTCAGAGGTTCCCACTATGATAAAATCTCCTGCAGTAGTTTGAACGGCGTCATAGGAGCGGTCGTTATTTGTCCCCCCAAAATACTGTCGCCATTCTATATCCCCCTCTAGGTTAATTTTATGGACCCAAAACTCTCCTACACCATGACGTGCACTACTACTAGCTTTTTGAAAGCTGGTGCCTTGTCCGGCAGAAGAAGTGACATCTAAAAACCCATTAAACAGCAAACCTCCATCTTGCGTAGCGATAATATTATAAGCGTGATCATGTCCTGAAAACCCAAAGCTTTTTTCCCATAATAATTGTCCAGAAGCATCTGTTCTAATGACCCAATTATCATGCTGCCCTTGATTGACACTCGCATCCCCATCCTGGCTCATCGAATAGCCTAAAAGGGCATAGCCACCATCTGATAATTGCACGAGTGAGTGTCCACGATCGTCTAAAGAGCCGCCAAATGTCACATGCCATTCTAGGCTCGCAGTAGTAGAATATTTGAGCAATAAAAGGTCTGAGACGGGAAGGTTTTTTCCCTCTAGGTTACCATTTGTACTTTTGGTATTGCCTAAAACAGCAAAACCGCCATCTTGGGTAGCGATAATTGCATGGGCGATATCTTCATCGCTTCCGCCAAAAAGTTGAAGGGATTCAAGGCTGTAATTTTCTTGTTGTGGGAAAGTGTTTATTGTATCAGATTTGGCGCAAGCGCCAAAAAAAAGAAGACACAAAAACGAAAGAAAACTAAACTTCATCTAGTTGCTTTTTTGAACTAAAAAGAGGCCGCGATCGCTATCACTAATAGCAATTATACCACTGTCAAAAAACGGATATACATTCCATACCCCATCAAAACTAGCATTGTTGTTTTGTGGATAGGTGTCAAAAAAACCGACCTCTTGCATTCTACCTTGCTCAATTCCAGAAATATCAATTTCACGAAAACCGGCGGTGTAGTTTGAAATAAAAAAGGCGTCATCTTTTACATAACCATTGTGATCAATGGCTGCCGTAACCCCGTCATAGGTATGGTGTAAGACTGGATTATCTAAATCGCTCATATCAAAGACCAGCGTACGGGTATTGTTCCCATAGCGAATCTCGTCGAGTTCATCTCCTAGATAAAAGAAGCGTTGATTAGGATCAACCCAGCCTTGATGGGTATATCCCCCATTGCCATAAGTTGTTTCTGAAATTAATCGAGGTGCGGTTTTACTGGTAACATCAAGGACAACAACTTTGTTGTTTTCTCCCCCATCACTGTTACTGCCAAAGAGGATTTCTCGGCCTTGATAATCTGGATCTGGCCCTTGATAGGTAACAATATGTGCATCGTGGGTGTAGGATGATCCGGCATAGCCTCCTATTTCTTGTGGTTCAGAAGGGATATTAATGTCGATAAACACTGGCCCCCCAGAATAGTAGGCGGCACCATTTGTTCTTGCCCCGATTACATAGGCAAAACCACTGTCCTCATTGATCGCAATATTGTGTGCCCTGCTAAAACTATTGAGCACTGCATCTGGGCTAAAGGTTTGAAATTCGGTTTGATTGCGCAAACGGGTTAAGTCAAACACTTGTAAACCGTGTTCTAGTGCCTCGCTTACCACATAGGCATGATTGCTGTAAACTTTAATGTCTCTCCAGGTACTTTCATCAGAAGCTGTGGGAAGTTTACCTATATAGCGCATGGCAGCTGGATCAGAAATATCCAGAAAAGCAACCCCGTTTTTTAATCCTTGAAGCACATATTCTTTTCCTGTTTCTGGATCTGTCCATCCCCAGTTATCATTGGCAAAAGAGGTACCTAAATTTGCCAGGCTAATCCGGTTAACCATATTGTAATTTGAACATGGATATTCTCCTGCAAATCCATTTTCGCATGGGGTGACTTCTGCTGTAATGACGGGAATGGCTTGTCCCTCTGGAGCAATCACAGGATCATCTGGGATGATCACATCTGGAATATCCATTGCGCTATCATCATCTACAGCGGTGCATCCTACCATTAAAAAAGCAGTAAGAAAAAGGAGTTCGAAAACTTTTTTCATCAAAGAGTAATTATTCGAATGTAAACATAACAAAAATCCTACCAAAAAAGAGTCTTGCTTTCGCTAGAGTAATTCTGCTAAAAAGGCTGTATTTTTGCCCCATGTTCGAAGAAAAAAAATCTAGCGCAACACCACTTTCCTCATTAGGAGAATTTGGTTTAATTGAAAAAATAAAAGAAGGTTTTCCTATCACTCAAAGTAGCTCAAAGCTAGGTATCGGTGATGATGCAGCGGTGGTTCATCACCCCGATCAAACAGTGATTTCTACCGATATGCTTGTAGAAGGCGTTCACTTTGATTTAAGCTATGTCCCTTTAAAACACCTAGGGTACAAAGCGGTTATGGTAAATCTTTCTGACATTTATGCGATGAATGCTCACCCTACTCAAATCACCGTGAGTGTTGCTGTTTCTAATCGTTTTCCGCTTGAAGCTATCGAAGAACTGTACGCCGGAATTGGCCTAGCGTGTACCCGCTATAAAGTTGATCTTATCGGTGGAGATACCACCAGTTCTCAAATGGGACTAGTAATTTCTGTTACTGCAATGGGATCTGCTAAAGAAGAAAAATTGAGCTATCGCTCTGGCGCAAAAGAAAATGATCTAATCGTCCTTTCTGGGGATTTAGGCGGAGCCTATACCGGGCTCCAAATTCTCGAAAGAGAAAAAGCGGTTTTTAAGGTCAACCCACAATCACAACCTGATTTATCTACCTATGCTTATGCGGTAGAAAGACAGCTTAAACCAGAAGCGCGAAAAGATGTTGTCGAATTATTAGAAGAATTAAAAATTGTGCCCACTTCGATGATTGATATTAGCGATGGACTATCTTCTGAGTTACTCCACATTAGTAAAGCATCAAAAGTAGGCTGTCAATTATACGAAGATAAAATCCCTATCGACCCTCAAGTGTTGGCTATTTGTAAGGAGTTCACCATTAACAATACTACCGCTGCATTGAATGGAGGCGAAGATTATGAACTGCTCTTTACAGTAGATCAAAGTCATTTTGAAGCCATTAAAAATCACCCACTATTAAGTATCATTGGGCATATTACAGATCAGGCTTCTGGCTGTAATCTCGTGACTGGATTAGGACAACAAATTGAATTAACGGCACAAGGATGGACCAGTCATCCAGACGGAGAGGAACTTTAACCTAGGGCTACATCAAGACACATCATCACAATAAACCCACCGATAAAACCTAGGGTGGCTATATCTGTGTATTTATCTTGCTGGGTTTCTGGAATCACCTCTTCTACGACTACAAAAATCATTGCGCCTGCGGCAAAAGCTAAAGCATAGGGTAAAATTGGGGTGAAAAAAGTTACTGCAACCGCCCCGATTACTGCTGCTACTGGCTCAACAATAGCTGACAATTGTCCATACCAAAAAGACTTAAAACGACTTACACCTTGTCTTCTTAAAGGCATAGAAACGGCTATCCCTTCAGGAAAATTTTGTATTCCAATCCCAATGGCTAGTATCACTGCGCCAGCAATTGACGCTTCTGGAAGTCCAGCAGCAACTCCGCCAAAAAGCACGCCTACTGCTAAGCCTTCTGGAATGTTGTGTAAGGTAATCGCGAGCACTAAAAGCGTCGTTCTGTGCCATGGGGTTTTAATTCCTTCACTCTCTTTAAAGTTAATATGGATATGGGGTAAAATTTTATCTAAGGAAAAAATAAATAATGCCCCTAGTCCAAAACCTATGGCAGCGGGCATCACCTTGACAAAACCTTCGCCCTGACTCATTTCAATTCCTGGGGCAAGCAAACTCCAAAAACTCGCTGCGACCATCACCCCGCCAGTAAAGCCTAGCATTCCATCGAGTAAAGCGCGATTAAGGGATTTGACAAAAAACACCAAAGAGGCTCCCAATGCAGTAAGACCCCATGTAAATAAGGTCGCATACAATGCTCCCAAAACTGGATCTGTGTTTTCAAAAAAGGAAATGATGGCTTCCATAAGTGGTTCAAATTTGGTTTCTTCGACAAAACTAAGGATTTATAAAACAATCCCTACTCGCATCCAATGCAATTCCTTATTTTTGATTGCTTTGAATAACGAAAAAAACTTTGATATCATCATTTGTGGCGGTGGAGCATCTGGTTTACTGCTCGCGCATGGACTAATTAGTGACCCTGCATTTGATCATCTTTCCATCGCACTAATTGAAAAAGAAAAAAAAGATCAAAACGATCGCACCTGGTGTTTTTGGGAAGAAGGCAAAGGACCCTGGGATCATTTAGTCAGTCAGCGCTGGGACAAGGCAATTTTCAAATCAAAAGCATTTTCTAAAAGTTTCTCAATGGCCCCCTATCAATACAAAATGATAGAAGGCATTAACTTTTACAACTCCCTTTACCCTCTACTAGAAAAAGCGACTAATCTTGAATTGATTCAAGAAGAAATCACCTCGATTACCTCTCTCAAAGAATCCTGCGAGGTAATTACTGGTAATGCTACCTATACTGGCAAAAAAGTGTTTTCAAGCTTAGCGCAAAACCAATATAAGCAACAACAAAAATATCCTGTTTTACAACAACACTTTATCGGCTGGTTTGTTAAAACAGAAGCGCCCATCTTTGATCAAGAAACGATGGTCTTTATGGATTTTGATTTGGCACAAAAAAACAATACCCGTTTTATGTATGTGCTGCCTTCAAGTCCTAATGAAGCCTTAGTTGAATACACTCTTTTTTCTAAAGATCTTTTAGAAGATCGAGAATACGAAGAAGAAATCACCCACTATCTCACACAAAAAAAAGCGGGGAAAGTAACTATTGTAGCAACAGAAAAAGGAAGTATTCCCATGACCGCTTACAATTTTGATCAACACAATAGCGCTAATTTAATGCATATTGGTACAGCAGGGGGATGGACAAAAGCAAGTACTGGCTTCACTTTTCAAAAATCTCATGAAAAAATTAAAGCCTTAATCGAATATCTAAAAAAAGAGAAAGCACTCGATAAATTTCAGCAACGCAATAAGTTTAACTTTTATGATTTATTGTTTCTAGATGTATTGGCAAAACACAATGGAGATGGAAGTCAATTGTTTAGCCGCATGTTTCAACGCAACAGTCCACAGCGAATCTTCCAGTTTCTAGATGAAAAAACAAGCTATGGCCAAGAAGTCTTATTAATGAGTTCTTTCCCTATAGGACGATTTGTAAAGGCGCTTTTTAAGCGCGTTTTCTCCCTATAATTTTCTTTCCATCAAAGCTTGAGCAAATTGCTTAAAAAGTGCTTTTTTATCTTCTGCAATAGCAAAATCCACGACCTGCTCTAATGCTTTTTCTGTGTATTGCGCAATAAGTTCTTGAATGGCGAGGTCTGCTGCGGTTGCCTTAAACAAGGCTTTTACAGTAGCAATTTTTTCTGTAGGATCTGCTGGTTGAGAAGCAAATAGCGCTTTTAATTGTTCTTGTTGTGCTACATCACCCTTTTCAAGAGCTAAGAGATATAAAAGCGTTTTTTTATTTTCAATGATATCTCCCCCTACTTGTTTTCCAAAAGTCAAAGGATCCCCAAAGGCATCCAAATAATCATCCTGTAATTGAAAGGCCAATCCCAATTCTATCCCAAAGTCATAAAAAGGCTGACTCTCCTCTCGGCTTAGTCCCCCGATCATAGCGCCCATTTGTAAAGAACAGCCTAAAAGAACCGCTGTTTTATTTTTAATCATATGGAGATATTCTGCTTGACTTACGCGGTCTTGTTGCGGAAAATCCATGTCGTATTGCTGGCCTTCACAAACCTCTTTTGCCGTCTGGCTAAACAATTGTGTTAAATCTTTAAAAAGTTCAGCAGGATATACATCAAGACACTGGTAGGCTTTTACAAGCATAACATCTCCCGATAAAATTCCCGTGTTTGCATCCCACTTTTCATGAACAGTCGCTTGCCCTCTTCGCAAGGGGGCTTCATCCATAATATCATCGTGTACAAGACTAAAATTATGAAACACCTCAACCGCTAAAGCAGCGGGAAGCGCTTTTTTAAAATCGCCTCCTACGGCATCTGCTGCAATTAAAGCTAAAACCGGGCGAATGCGTTTTCCGCCTAGTTCTAATATGTACCGCATGGGATCATATAGTGCAGCGGGCTCCTCTTCTTTAAACTGAAGGGATAAATAATCAAGAAAAGTAGTTTGATAAGATGTAATCACAACAAATAGTTTTCACAAAAATAACCAAAATATAACGGCTATTGTTTTTCCCTAATAAACTTTGGAAACTTATTAGGTTTTTAAAGTTTCCTGTTGTAATTTCGCAGCAAATTGCTATGAAAGAGAATATTGTACAGAAAGCAAGTGCGCTTTTTAGTCTTCGCGGATTTAAAAGTGTTACCATGGATGACCTAGCCGAGGCGCTGGCAATTTCAAAAAAAACCCTTTACGCGCATTTTGAGAACAAAGAACAGCTGGTTCGAGAAAGTTCATTCTTTGTGTTTGATAGTGTTTGTAAAGAAATTGAGCTTATCAAAAACAAAGCCGCGCATCCCATTGAAGAATTATACACCGTCAAGTCTGCCGTTTTAAAACACTATCAAAACGAAGACACTTCGCCTGTATATCAATTACAAAAGTATTATCCAGACATCTATACCGAATTAAAAGATCAAGAATACGGTCGGCTAGGCATAATGGTTCAGTCAAGTTTAAAACTGGGAGTGAGCACGGGCTTATTTAGGCCAAACATCAATATTGACTTTGTCTCGCGACTCTATCTAAATGGCATGAGAGGGATTAGAGACATTGCGATTTTTCCCCCTACACAATTCGACATGAAAAGCTTATTTGAAAGCTATCTTGAATATCACGCAAGAGCAATTGTCACCCCAAAAGGGCTGGGCATTTTAAATGAATTTATTGCAACTACAGATCAAAAATAAATGAAAAAAAATCTATTCTTAACCTGCATAATGTCCGCCCTTTTCACCATTGGAAAGGCCCAAGACATCCCTGCTTCTTTTTCGCTAGAAGAAGCCGTTGAATGGGGAGTGGAATACAACCGAACGCTTAAACGCGCTTCGCTTGAATACCAAAAAGCCCATAAAGAAAAGTGGAAAACCATCTCCATAGGTTTCCCGCAAATCAATGCGAATTTGAATTATCAAAACAACATTGAACAACCGGTGTCTTTAATTCCAGCGCAATTTTTTGGTGGAAATCAAGGAGAGTTTGCTGAAGTCGTCTTTGGAACAAAACAAACCGCCATGGGAATGGTAGAGTTGACGCAACTCCTTTTTGACGGGACCTATATTGTAGGGGTTCAAGGAATTCGCCATTATATAGAAACAGCTGCAAATGTTCTTGAAAAGACTACCCTTGAGGTGAAAAAAGCCGTGGCGACTTCTTATACCAATGTCCTTGTTGCTCAAGAAAATGTGGCTATCCTCACTAAAAATGCCGATGCGCTAAGTAAGAATATTCAAGAAACCCAAGCTTTATTTGACAATGGTTTTGTAGAAGAAGAAACGGTAGAGCAACTACAACTCACGCTCTCTAGTTTAAACATTCAGATCAATTATGCGAAGAAGTCTGTGGTTTTAGCAGAAAATGTATTGATGCTTTTATTGGGTATTGAAATTAGTGAATCCCCTACGCTTTCAGATGATTTAACTGCCTTAACGACCCGTTTTGTTTTAGAAAATGAGGATAGTCAAGATTACAGCAACAACATTGATATTCGCTTAGCAGAAAACAATGTCACCTCAGAAAGTCTCTTGTATCGTCTAGAACGCGCAAAAGGACTTCCTTCCTTTAGTGCATTTCTTAATGGAATGTATATGGGAAACAGCAATGATTTTACCTTTACAGAGAAAAGCCAAAAATGGTTTGGTTCTTCGGCCTTTGGCCTTAGAGTAAGAGTGCCTATTTTTAGCTCTTTAGGGAGAACCGCAGGATCACAAAAAGCTAAATTGAGTTTACTGCAAGCAGAAACCCAACTCATCGAAACAAAAGCACAGGTCTTTGTCGAGTGGCAAAATGCTCAAAATAATTTTGCTTTAGCCAAAGAAAACTTTGCCAGTTCACAAGACAATGTTGCCCTAGCAGAACGCATTGAACAAAAAAATACCACTAAGTTTTTTGAAGGCCTAGTAGGGAGTTTTGAACTGCGTCAAGCACAGTTACAATTGTATCAAGCGCAACAAAATCTTATTCAGAGTATGCGCCAGGTCATACTGGATAAAATCAACTTAGACACCATTACCAACAACGAACAATAAATCAAGCCATGAAAAATAGTATTTACTTTCTTAGCCTCTTCCTTTTCATTCAATGTGGATCTTCCGATAAAAAAACAACGGGAGAGATCATTGCCAGTAAGGACTTAACGGCCATACAAACTAAAAAAGCCGAGGTAGTCAAATCCATGAATACCTTAAAACTAGATTTAGAAAGCCTTAACGAGGCGATCGGGCAACTCGATAACGAGCAAAAGTTTTTATTGATCACAAGTATCGAGGCTGCAGTCGCTCCTTATGAGCATTTTGTAAGCTTTCAAGGAACTGTAGAAACAGATAAAAATATTGTGATGTACCCAGAGCTTCCCGGACAGTTAAAAGCGGTCAAGGTAAAAGAAGGGCAAAAGGTAAAAAAAGGGGAAGTACTCGCTGTTATTTCAGACAGTGGTTTAGTCGATCAATTGCAACAGCTTGAAATTCAGTTGGCTTTAGCCAAAACAACTTATGAACGCCAAAATCGTTTATGGGAACAAAAAATTGGATCAGAAATGCAATTTCTTCAGGCAGAAACGCAGTACTTAAGCCTAGAAAAAAGTATTGCTCAAATGAAAGACCAAGTGGCTAAAACAACCATTAAGGCTCCATTTGATGGTGTGGTTGATCATCTTCTAGCAGATGTGGGAAGTAATCTAGCACCCGGTATGACCCCAGTGGTTAGAATCATCAATTTAGATGAGATGAAGGTGAGTGCTCAGATCCCAGAGATCCACTTAAACAATATCAAAATGGCGGCAAAAGTAGGCGTAGATATCCCTGTGCTTGATAAGACTTTAGCGGCAGAGATCAGTGCTGTAGGAAACTTTATTAATCCTAACAATCGCTCTTTTCGTGTAGAGATTGCTTTAGATAATTCTACTGGGGATTTAAAGCCTAATATGACGGTCTTGCTCAATATCAACGACTATAAAAACGATGCGGCAATTTTAATTCCTTCTAAAAATATTTTAGAAGATCAAGCTGGAGCAAAGTATGTTTATACTCTTGATGCGGTTAAAGGACAAGATGAAATGTACAAGGCGGTAAAAACCTTTGTAAAAACGGGTAAAAGTTCTAATAATCAAACCGAAATTCTCGAAGGTTTATCTGCCGGAGATCAATTAGTAGAAGATGGAATTCGCCTGGTTAGAGATCAACAATTGGTGAAAATCATTCAATCTTAATTCGCCCTATCAATGAAAAAATCATCAGAACTTAAAGAATTTTCGCTCTCCTCCTGGGCCATCGATCACAGCACAGTGATTTATGTTATCATTGGCTTGTTCTTCATTTTGGGGATCTCCTCTTATATGAATCTCCCACGAGAGAATTATCCAGAAATCAACACCAATGAAGTCTTTGTTAGCTCAATTTACCCTGGTAACACCGCTGAGGATATGGAACGACTTATCACAGATCCATTAGAGGAACAATTAAAAGGGGTTCCTAATTTAGTAGGAATCGAATCTACCTCCTTAGAAAATTTCTCTTTGATCACAGTAGAGTTTGACGAGAACATCAGCAAAGAAAGTGCAAAGCTTAAGGTACAGGACAAAATCGATGCCGTTACTGCTAGTGCAGACTGGCCTACTTTTAATAATGCCAAAGTAGAACCAACCGCTTTTGAATTTAGTCTTTCTGAAGAAATCCCGATCTTAAACATTGGGCTAAGTGGTGACTTACCCATAGAAGAAATGAAATTCTATGGAGAATTGCTGCAAGACAAGATTGAGCAGATGTCTGAAATCAAGGAAGTTGCCTTGAGAGGCGTCCAAGATTTTGAAATCGAAGTTGCCATAGACCTGCTTAAAATGAATGCTGCAACAGTTTCTTTTGACGATGTGATTAACGCCATTAGAAGAGGAAACAGCACGGTATCTGCTGGAAATATTGAAGGCAATGGCCTAAGAAGAAACTTACGTGTTGTAGGGGAAATTGAACGCCCAGAAGACCTTGAGAAATTTGTCTTAAAAAATCAGAATGGGACTGTTTATATGGGCGATATCGCCACCATCTCTTTTCACGAAAAAGAAAAAAATTCTTTTGCGCGTTCAGATGGTAAAAAAGCAATTGTATTAGATATTAAAAAACGCAGCGGAAAAAACTTGATCAGAACGGTTGAGAAAATTCGCACAATAGTCGCAGATGTTCAAGCAAATGACTTCCCATCGAGTATTGAGTTAGACATTTCAAATGATCAATCAAACACGACAAAAAACTTGGTGAGTGACTTAGCGAACAACATCGTTTTTGGGGTCCTCCTGGTTATTACGGTCTTGATGTTTTTCTTAGGCTTCCGCAACGCACTTTTTGTTGGATTTGCGATTCCTATGTCGATGTTTATGTCCTTTATGATCCTTGGCTTTTTAGGACAAACCATCAACACCATGGTCCTTTTTGGTTTGATTATGGGACTGGGAATGCTGGTTGATAACGGGATTGTTGTGGTAGAAAACGCCTACCGTTTGATGGAAAAAGAGGGCATGTCCTCCATAGAGGCAGCAAAGAAAGGAATCGGTGAAATCGCTTACCCTATTATTATCTCTACGGCCACTACGATTGCGGCCTTTGTTCCGCTAGGTTTTTGGCCAGGAACCATTGGAGAGTTTATGATCTTTTTCCCCATTACCCTCTCGATTGTACTAGGATCTTCTTTAATCGTCGCCATCTTCTTTAACTCTATGTTAGTGTCAAAGTTCATGGAAATCAAAGACAGAGAAATCAGTCAGAAAAGTTTATGGCGCATGACCTTTATCTTAGGCGGTCTAGGGATCTTATTGATCTTTAATCAAGGAACCTTAAGAGGTTTAGGAACCCTAATGATTTTGACTACTTTATTATTCTGGGCCTATAAATTTTTCATTAAGAGATGGGCAACCTATTTTCAAGATGTTTCCCTGGTGCGTTTAGAAAAAAATTACACCAAAGTCTTGCGCTTTGCTTTAACCGGAAGAACCCCTTATGTCTTTCTATTTGGAACCATCGGCTTGCTTTTTTCGTCCTTTATTATTTTAGGATTGGCTGCGCCAAAGGTGGAATTCTTCCCAGAGAATCAGCCTCAACAGATTTTTGTTTACGCTGAATATCCCGAAGGGACATCCATCGATAAAACAAACGCTACCTCAAAATTAATCGAGGCTGAGGTTGCAAAGGTGATTAGCAACCCTAAATATATCGACGCTGGAGAGAACTTTATGATCGATTCTAATGTCACCATGGTAGGGCTAGGCGCCCAAAATCCTGAAACCGACAAAGGGGGAGATCAAGAAATGCCGCACAAAGCTAAAATCACCCTAACCATGGCAGAATTTAAATACCGCCGTGGTCTATCTAGTGAAGCCATGCGTCAAGAAATTCAGCAACAATTGAAAGGAAAGTTTGCTGGAATAGCCATTTCTGTTGAAAAAGAAGCTGCGGGTCCACCTGCTGGTTATCCCGTCAATATTGAAGTAAGTGGAGAAGATTATGGCGAGCTCATTCAAATTGCCGAAGAGCTTAAAAACTTTCTCAATAACGAAAGTATTCCCGGAGTCGAAGAGATTAAAGTCGATGTCAATAAAAGTAAACCTGGTTTAGTGGTCAATATCGACCGAAGAAAATCTGGAAGTTTAGGTATTGCCGCAGGGCAAATAGGGCAGCAACTACGCCGTGCCCTCTTTGGAGAAAAAGCAGGGATTTATAAAAAAGATGGAGAAGATTATGACATCAATGTGCGTTTTGATGAAAAAGATCAAAACGATACAGGCGTCTTACTCGATCAGTACATTGTCTTTAGAGATCAAGCCACTGGTAGAATCAAAGAAATCCCTGTAAGTGCAATGGTCGAAATTGAGAATGCAAATTCATTTAGTGCGATCAAACACAAAGATTTAAGAAGGGTAGTAACGGTTTACTCTGCAGTATTAGCAGGCTACAACGCAAATGAAGTTGTGGATCATGTTAAAGAAAGTATCAGTGGTTTTGATGGTTTCCCTAGAGATGTTGATTATAAACTCACTGGTGAAGTTGCAGAGCAAGAAAAGAACATGAGTTTCTTATTAGGCGCATTAGGAACCGCTTTAGGACTAATTGTATTCTTATTGGTTTTACAGTTTAATTCTATCTCAAATCCACTTATTATATTGCTTTCTATCTTTTTGAGTTTTACGGGAGTATTATACGGAATTAGTGTTTTCTCTATGCCTTTTGTGATCATGATGACAATGATGGGTATCATATCCCTCTCTGGAATTGTGGTAAACAATGGGGTGGTTTTGATTGATTACACCCAACTCTTAATCGCACGAAAGAAAGAAGAGCTAGGCATTGATTTCGATCAAATGTTACCGCGTATAGAAGCAAGAGAAGCGATTGTTATGGGAGGAGCCGCGCGTTTACGTCCTGTATTATTAACGGCCATCACGACAATTCTAGGGTTAATTCCATTAGCAACAGGATTGAACATTAACTTCTTAACCCTGATTACAGATTGGGATGCTAATGTATATGTAGGAGGAGATAATGTTATTTTCTGGGGGCCACTGGCATGGACCGTTATCTTTGGCTTGTCCTTTGCGACCTTCCTTACCCTAGTGATCGTACCAGCATGTTTTTACCTGGTCTATCGATTAAAATTGAGGATAAACGCCTGGAGGAACAAATAAGAAGAAAGAACTTAATACCTTTGCAAAGAATTCACTTTCTATGTTAAGAACAACTAATTGTGGGGCATTGACCCTAGCACAACTTGGAGAAGAAGTTACCCTCGCAGGATGGGTACAAAAAACAAGAGATAAAGGCTTTATGCTTTGGGTTGATTTACGCGATCGCTATGGGATCACCCAAATCATTTTTGATGAAGAACGCACCCCTAAAGCAGTCATGGAACAAGCCCAGGGCCTAGGTCGTGAATTTGTTATTCAAGTTACTGGAACAGTGATTGAAAGAGAATCTAAAAACCCAAAGCTCCCTACCGGAGAAATTGAGATTCTAGCCCAGTCTTTGACTGTTTTAAATCAAGCGAAAACACCTCCTTTCACCATTGAAAATGAAACCGATGGTGGAGAAGAATTGCGCATGCAATACCGCTATCTCGATATTAGAAGAAACCCAGTACGTGAAAATTTAGTTTTTCGTTCTAAGGTTAGTTTAGCCATTCGCAACTACCTTTCTACCCACGATTTTATTGATGTAGAAACCCCTTACCTAATCAAATCTACTCCAGAAGGAGCAAGAGATTTTGTCGTGCCATCTCGCATGAACGAAGGACAATTCTATGCCCTCCCGCAATCCCCACAAACCTTTAAACAGTTGTTGATGGTAGGCGGAATGGACAAATATTTCCAAATCGTAAAATGCTTTAGAGATGAAGATTTACGTGCCGATCGTCAACCAGAATTTACACAGATCGACTGTGAGATGACCTTTGTAGAACAAGAAGATATCTTACAGCAATTTGAAGGTTTATTACAACACTTACTCAAAGAAATTAAAGGAGTAGAAACTGGAGCTTTTCCACGTATGACCTATGCAGAAGCAATGGCAAAATACGGGAACGACAAACCCGATATCCGTTTTGGGATGGAATTTGCCGAGTTGAATGACTTGGCTAAAAACAAAGGTTTTAACGTCTTTGATCAACAAGAATTGATAGTAGGGATTGCCGTGCCTGGTGCAGCAAGTTATACCCGAAAGCAAATTGATAAATTAATCGATTGGGTCAAACGTCCACAAATTGGCGCGAATGGTTTAGTCTGGGTAAAATGCAATGAAGATGGTAGCTATAAATCCTCTGTCGATAAGTTTTATGGGCAAGAAGATTTAGCCCAATGGGCCAAAGCAAGTGGCGCCACTGCAGGAGATTTAATCTTGGTCATGGCTGGAGACACCCACAAGACCAGAACGCAACTTTCTGCCCTGCGTATGGAACTAGCGGAACAACTAGGCTTGCGTAAAGCAGATGAGTTCGCTCCCTTATGGGTCGTTGATTTCCCATTGTTAGAATGGGACGAAGACAGCCAGCGTTACCACGCCATGCATCACCCTTTTACCGCACCAAAGCCAGAACAGATTGATCTTCTTGAGTCAGATCCAGGAGCAGTCAATGCGAACGCCTATGATTTAGTCCTCAACGGAAACGAAATCGGTGGGGGCTCTATTCGAATTCACGATGCAGCGACCCAAGAAAGAATGTTTGCGTTATTAGGTTTTAGCGAAGAAGAAGCACAAGCTCAATTTGGCTTCTTGATGGAAGCCTTCCAATATGGGGCTCCTCCTCACGGTGGAATCGCACTAGGTTTAGATCGATTAGTCGCGCTCTTAGGAGGACAAGAAACCATTCGCGATTTTATTGCTTTTCCTAAAAACAATAGTGGCCGTGATTTAATGATCGATGCGCCATCTCCGATTGATGCAGCACAATTAGAAGAACTCTATTTAAACTTAGTTCCTAAAAAAGACTAGTGATGCGCTACTTACTCAACGGTTTATTTTGGGGAGGGGTGGCGAGTCTGTTTTATGGCTTTTACCACAAGAACGTTGTGGACTACACTGCAGGGGAAAAATGGATCGGATTTTCGGTTTTATGGCTCACTTTCATCTACTTACCTGTTTTTCTAGTTTATCGCTGGAAAGGGAAAAAATTAGAAGACTACACACTTACAGACCAGAACTTTGCGAAAATGCGTGATAAAAAGGCTAAAAACCCTGAAAATCAATAATTTTTACAATTAATTTATCTTTTAATAATATAAGTGTTAGAAAGTTTAGCGTAACTTAGCGCATATTTTAATACATAACATGACAGGTACAGTTAAATTTTTTATTGGGTCAAAGGGATATGGATTTATCACTAATGACGAAACAGGCGAAGATATCTTCGTCCATGCAACATCTCTCAACGGGGAAGAACTCAACGAGGGTGACAAAGTAGAATACGAAGAAGAAGACGGCAAAAAAGGAAAAGTGGCAGCACAAGTTTCACGCCTATAAATATTTACATTTTATTTTGAGTACTAAGCACGCTTCGGCGTGCTTTTTTTTACCGCTTTTTTTGAAAAAAACGCTGTAGTAAATCCGTGGCTTCTTCTTCCATAACACCCCCTAAACAAGTGCTTTTAGGATGTGGATGAACCCCTTGTGCTAAAGCACCTCTTTTTGGATCACTAGCAGCATAGACGATGCGATCTAATTGTGACCAATACAATCCTCCCATACACATTACACAAGGTTCTAAGGTCACATAAAGCGTGCAGCCTTTTAAGTATTTTCCCCCTAAAAAATTAGCGGCAGAAGTAATCGCTTGCATTTCTGCATGAGCAGTAACATCGTTTAATCTTTCCGTTAAATTATGTGCTCTTGCAATGATTCTTTGATTGATTACAATAACGGCACCCACGGGAACTTCTTCCATTTCATAGGCCTTGTCTGCTTCTTCTAATGCTTTACGCATAAAATACTGATCGTCTAACTGCATCTTAAGATTTTAATAAATCCATTATAGCCACGGCAATATGCGTTGCATCTAAACCAAATTTTTCTTTTAAAACTGCTGGAGCCCCTTGTGGAATAAACGTATCTGGCAAACCTATTCTTTTAATCTTAGCAATATATTGATGATCGTTTGCCCACTCTAGAATGGCACTTCCTGCTCCTCCAGCTAAAGCACTGTCTTCGACCGTAAGCACTTTATCATAACGAGTGAAGATGCTTTTTAGTAAGACTTGATCTAGGGGTTTTACAGGCCCTAAATCATAGTGGGCAATAAGCGAGGGGTCTTCTAATCGCGCAATTGCATTTTCAACTTCTGTTTTGATGGTCCCAATAGAAATTACCGCGATACTTTTTCCTTCTTTAAGACAACTTCCTTTAAATATATCTACTTTTTCAAAGGCTAATTCCCAATTGGCTACTGCGCCATATCCTCTGGGATAACGTATTGCTATTGGTCCATTTAATGGTTGCTGTGTAAGGGTGTAAAGCATGTTGCGCAACTGCACTTCGTCGCTAGGTGCAAGCAAGGTCATATTTGGTAATGTTCTCAAGAAAGCAAGATCAAAAACACCGTGATGGGTGGGTCCGTCGTGTCCTACTAATCCCGCTCGATCAATACAAAAAAGCACGGGTAGATTTTGCAAAGCAACATCGTGGATGATTTGATCATAGGCCCGTTGTAAGAAGGTAGAATAGATCACACAAATGGGCAATAACCCTTGTGTTGCCATTCCTGCTGCAAGGGTAACGGCATGTTGTTCTGCGATACCTACATCAATACAACGATCTGGAAATTGCGCCATCAAGGGGGTTAAACCACTTCCGGTAGGCATAGCAGGTGTGATGGCCATCAAACTTGTATTTTCTTGAAAAAGAGCGGCTAGTGTTTTTCCTACTACTGTCTGGAACTTAGTCTTTCCTTCTTGGACTTTTTTATTCAATTTCCCCGTTAAAGGATCAAATTTCCCTGGAGCATGAAATCGCACTTGGTCGGCTTCAGCAGGAGCGAGCCCCTTGCCTTTAATTGTTCTAACATGTAAAATTCTGGGACCCTGAGTTTCTTTTAAATCATTTAAAGCAGTGATCAAAGCACTTAAATCATGTCCATCTACCGGGCCGCTATAACGAATGTTTAAATGGGTGAAAATATTCTCTTTTGGCCCTTTGGCCTGATCAACATTTTCAAAAAACTGCTTTAGTGCACCTACACTGGGATCTATCCCCATGGCGTTGTCATTTAAGACAATAAGTACATTTGCCTGTGTTGTCCCTAGGTGGTTTAAGGCTTCAAAGGCCATCCCACTCGCGATAGAAGCATCGCCGATTACTGCGATATGTTGTCGCTTTTCTGCTGTAGTTTGATTTGCTATGGCCATGCCTAAAACAGCCGAAAGCGCTGTAGAAGAATGTCCCGTCCCAAAGGGGTCATAACTGCTTTCTTCCCGCTTTGGAAAACCACTTAGGCCATCCCACTGTCTAAGCCGATTAAAGGCATTTAGACGACCGGTTAACATCTTATGCCCATAGGCTTGATGTCCCACATCCCAAACCAATAAATCATCTGGGGTATTAAACACATAATGCAAAGCAATGGTTAATTCTACCACCCCCAGACTCGCACCTAAATGTCCTTCTTGTGCAGAGACCACTTGAATAATTTCTGTGCGCAATTCTTCTGCTAATTGCATAAGTTCGTCTTGCGAACATTGTCGCAATTCTGCAGGAGATTTAATCAAAGGAAGCAAGGCATTTTGCATGCCCCAAAGGTAGGATATTTCTTACGCTTAACCTGCGCCAAAATCTGTCAAGGGCTCCAGGATCATACAAAAGGGGTTTTCTTTAAAGGAAAACTCATAAACATAACGACCGTCTTCAATATACTGATCAAGGGGTTTGATGGGATAGCGCAATAATAAGCGATCAATTTCTAAGGCGTTTTTTTGATCTGTGATTAAACACAAATCCCCATAATACAAACGGGTAGCCATATTAACCATTTGTATTTTCCTTTTATAGGTTGCTCCATTTTCTTTTGGGGAACGCAAGATTAATTTGCGAATTCGCTTCCTTGATTTAAGCGGCATATCCTGTTGTTGCAAATGCGAAAAGGCAATTTCTATGACAGAGGTATCCTCTTCAAAGTTGAGTAAAATCAAGTCTAAAAAATCGTTTTTTATCGCCTTGATTAAAGAAGGACTAGCAATGACGCGGTTCGCTAATAAGGGGGTCTCTGTCATAGCAACTTCCCTAAAACCTGAAATTCCCTTTCGCCATTTTTTTCGAGATATAACCGCTTGATACATAAAGAGGTTATAGATATGACTAGGAAGATTTGCTATTACAGACATAGGGCGCTTATATTCTGAACATACAAACATTAAGTCTCCTAAAGTAACATTGTTAAATGCCTCTGGAAGTAAACTAACCCCATATTGTTTTTTAAATTGGAGAAAATACATAAGTAAGACCTAAAACTAAATTTCTTAAATTTTTGCCTTATATGGTAATTACAACTGTAAAAACGGTAAGAATTTGTAATAAGTGTATGGTTTAAAGTAATATTCGCGATATTTTGACTAATGCGCTTCTAACCAATTTTCGCCAATCCCGACCTCAACAAGCAAAGGCACTTCGAGTGAAAATGCATTTTCCATTTCCTCTTTTACCATAGCAGTTAAAGTTTCGATTTCTGATTTTGGCACATCAAAAACCAATTCATCATGCACTTGCAGTAACATTTTGCTTTGCCAATTTTCTTTTTCCATACGACGATGGATATTGATCATCGCAATTTTAATGATGTCTGCGGCACTTCCTTGAATGGGGGCGTTCACGGCATTGCGTTCTGCTGCTCCCCTAACAATAGCGTTTTGAGAATTGATATCTTTTAAATAGCGACGACGTCCCAGGACCGTAGTAACATATCCATTTTCACGGGCGAGGTCAACTTGATCGCTCATATAAGCTTTGAGTTGAGGGTAAGTCGCATAATAGGCTTCAATCAATTCTTTCGCTTCTGTTCTATTCAAATTAGTCTGCTGGCTTAAACCAAAGGCTGATACGCCATAAACAATCCCAAAGTTGACCGTCTTTGCATTAGAACGCTGCTCTCTGGTGACTTCTTCTAAGGGTACCCCAAAAACTTTTGCCGCAGTGGTCGCGTGAATATCTTCGCCTTTTTGAAAGGCTTCTAACATCGCAGGGTCCTTGCTTAAGGCAGCGATAATACGCAATTCGATTTGTGAATAATCTGCCGCTAAAAGGACATGGTCCTTGTCTCGAGGAATAAAGGCTTTACGCACTTGCTGTCCCCTCGCTGTTCGAATGGGAATATTTTGCAAGTTAGGTTGATTTGAACTCAAGCGCCCTGTGGCTGCAACTGCTTGATTATAAACCGTATGGATCCGTCCTGTTGCAGGGTTAATTTCTTCTGGCAGCGCCTTGACATAGGTGCTTTGCAATTTATTGACAGAGCGATATTCGAGAATATCAGCGACAATTTGATGGTCTTTAGCTAAAAAGCTCAACACGTCTTCGGCGGTGGAATACTGCCCTGTCTTGGTCTTTTTAGGTTTATCCACCAGCTTTAGTTTATCAAATAGGATGGGGCCTAGCTGTTTTGGCGAAGCCAAATTAAACTCCTCCCCCGCTTGTTCAAAAATGCTTTTTTCTAAACGGGTGATATCGCTCGCCAGTTCACTTTCAAATTCTTTAAGAAATGCTGTATTTAAATTAATGCCCTCTTGCTCCATGGCAGTTAAAACCTCTACTAAGGGCAACTCTACTTCTTGAAAGAGTTTTCCGTTTTCTGCAGCGCTGAGTTCTTGATCAAAAAACTGCTTAAGCTGCAGGGTGATATCGGCATCTTCAACGGCATACTCTGTTTGCTTGTCTAAGGGTACATCGCGCATAGACCCTTGATTTTTTCCTTTCTTCCCGATCAATTCTGTGATGGATTGTGGCTCGTATTGCAAATAGGTACTCGCCAGTATATCCATATTGTGACGGCGATCTGGATTGATTAAATAGTGCGCAATCATGGTGTCGTATAAGGGTCCCGCTACCTTGAGTTGATAATTCGACAAGACCTTTAAGTCATATTTGAGGTTGTGTCCTATTTTTTCAATGCTGGTGTTTTCAAAAAAAGGACGCAGTTGGTCGATGACTTTGGCTGCTTGAGCAGCCTCTTCTGGAATTGCCACATAATACCCTGTCCCGGCTTCCCAACTAAAAGCGATGCCGACTAGTTCTGCTTGTAAAGCATTGAGGCTGGTGGTCTCTGTATCAAAACAGACAGAAGATTGTTGCAATAATTTTCTGACCAATAAATCAATCCCTAAACCGGTATTGATAAATTGATAGTGGTGTGGACTATTGCTCAAGTCTTTTTTAGAAGAGCTTGATTCAATGGATTGTGTCCCTGCCCCAGCAGCAAATAAATCCATTTGACCGCTATTAGCTGGCGCAGCTTTTTTAGGCGCAGCCAAAGTTTCTTGTGGCGCTGGGCTAACTTCTTGCCCAAAGATTTTCTGGATATTCTCTTTCATACGACGGAACTCCAAATCGTCAAAAATCTCCCCTACTGCAGGGAAATCGGGCTCAGACAATTCATAGGCCTCTGCTTCAAAAGTTACGGGAACATCTAAAAGAATCTTTGCTAATTCTTTTGAAAGTAAACCCAGATCTTTATTGGCCTCTATCTTTTCTTTCATCTTGCCTTTAAGCTCGTGGGTATTTGCTAAAAGCGCTTCCATGCTTCCGTATTCTTTGAGGAATTTTTTGGCGGTTTTATCGCCTACTCCTGGTAATCCCGGGATATTATCGACGGCGTCTCCCATCATGCCTAGATAATCGATTACCTGCTCTGGGCGTTCGATTTCAAACTTGGCCTGCACCTCTGGAATTCCCCAGATTTCGATCCCATTCCCCATACGGGCGGGGCGATACATAAATATATTTTCTGATACCAGCTGGGCAAAATCTTTATCTGGCGTAACCATAAAGGTTTGAAAGCCTTCTTTTTCGGCTTGTTTTGCTAGGGTCCCAATGATATCATCTGCTTCATAACCCGCCATTTCTACCACGGGGATATGCATGCTTTTTAAAATCGCCTGGATATATGGTACGGCAATGCTAATCGCTTCTGGTGTTTCATCACGGTTGGCCTTATAGGCCTCAAACATTTCGGTTCGTGATACAGACCCTCCTTTATCAAAACAAACCGCTAAATGGTCTGGACGCTCTCGCTTGATCACATCTAATAAAGAGTTCATAAACCCAAAAATGGCCGAGGTGTCCACCCCTTGCGAGTTGATGCGAGGGTTTTTGATAAAGGCGTAATAGCCGCGAAAAATTAAAGCAAAAGCGTCTAATAAAAAGAGCCGTTTGGGTTGTGACATGGTGGTGTAATTTATCACAACAAGATAAGAAACCTTGATTATTAATTTTCAATTATGCAGTAGGAATTGTGACCACTACCCTATGGTCACTTCGAGCCTACAGTCACTTTTTCTATTTGGTGGTATGTTTTAATTTTAACACTGCAAAATTCAGTTCCAATGTGGTCTCTGATTCAGTTTCCGTCATGTCTTGATCCAATAGGTCGGCCATTAGTTCACCACTTTTTTTAAGCAGGGTGTCCTTTTTGTTCCCGGTTGTTGAGCTCGCAGCAGTTACTGTTTTTTGTAAAGCACGGAGTTTAGCAAAGGTTTCAATAATCAAAAAGGTCGCTTCAGTAGCTTGTTTGCTTTTTAAAATAGTAGCCAACATATACAGTCCTTTTTCAGTAAAGGCTTTGGGGTTTGTTTTGGCAT
>JBELLO010000009.1:27081-29186 GCA_042096495.1 Candidatus Arcticimaribacter sp. | reverse complement strand
GCGACCATCGCTAAAAAGTTCATGTACCAACCCGAAGAAATTACAGTAGGGACTAAAAATGCAGGAACAAAAAATGTAAAGCACGAATACTATCAAGTATCTGGACGTGATCGTTACCCGGCCTTAAAACGCCTTGCCGATGCACATCCTGATATTTTTTCTGTTGTTTTTTGTCGCACCAAACGCGATACGCAACGCGTAGCTGAAAAATTAATTGAAGACGGATACAATGCCGGTGCCTTACACGGAGATTTAAGTCAGAACCAAAGAGATATGGTGATGAAGTCTTTCCGCAACAAACAAATTCAAATGTTGGTTGCAACAGATGTTGCCGCCCGTGGGATTGATGTAGATAACATTACACATGTTATCAATTATCAATTACCCGATGAAATTGAAACTTATACCCACCGTTCTGGTCGTACAGGGCGTGCAGGTAATAAAGGGGTTTCAATGATCATTGTAACTTCTAGTGAATCACGTAAAATTAGAACGATTGAGAAAATCATTCAATCGAAAATCGAGTCGAAAAAGATTCCTACAGGGATTGAAATTTGCGAAACACAATTATATCATTTAGCTCAAAAAATTCACCAAACGCAAATCAATGAAGAAATCACTCCTTACCTTCCAAAGGTAGAAGAGGTATTAAATGATTTGAGTAAAGAAGAATTGATTCAACGTTTAGTTTCTGTTGAGTTTGCTCGTTTTCACGATTATTACAAAAACGCCAAAGACCTCAACACCAGTGGTGGAGATCGAGGAGAAGGCGGTCGTGACAAAGTCAAACACAACAAAAAAGAAAGTACTCGTTTCTTTATCAATGTAGGAGCGAGAGACGACTACAACTGGATGCATCTAAAAGACTTTTTAAAGTCTACCTTATCGCTAGATCAAGATGATATTTTCCATGTTGATGTAATGGATAGTTTTTCGTTCTTCAATACACCAAATAGCCAAAAGGATAAAGTATTAGAAACCTTTACCGAATTTCAGCTAGACGGCCGCTACATTAATGTAGAAGTGTCGGAAAAAGCTCCACGTGGTGGAGGTGGCGGTCGCGGAAAACGCAAAAACTTTGGCGGCGGCGGTGGCGGTCAACGCTCTGATCGCAAAAAGTTTCACAGCAGCAACGACGGTGGCTTTGATCGAGGGAAAAAGAAAAAGAAAAGAGAAGGCGGCGGCGGTGGAAAACCCTCTGGGTTCGGCCGAAGAAGTAGACGTTAAAAAAATGTTTATGTTCTCTCTTTAAGGGAGACTCGATTTTTTCTTGTTACTTTTGTCTTCATGCGGTATAGATTACACCTAACACTTCTTTTATTGTGCAGCTTTGCAATTGCTACTGCACAGAATGAAGCTAGTCGCGCCTTAAAAGGCAAGGTTAAAAACGATATTACTGACCAGTTCATGGCCAGTGTACACGTTTTAAACTTGAGTTCTGTTCAAGGCGCCATTACCAATAATGAAGGAGAATTTGAAATCGAAGTCAAGGCACAAGACACCCTCTACTTTTCTTATTTAGGGTTTAAACCGCTCAAGGTTCCTGTGAGTAACGATATGATCAAATTTGGGCTTCCTGTTTTTAGATTAACCCAGTTGTCTTTTGCTTTAGAAGAAGTTGTTGTACGCCCTTATCAATTAACTGGTTACTTAGATATTGATGTAAGTAAAGTACCACTAAATCCAGCAGGACGATACAATATTCCTGGATTACCACAGTCGGGTTATGAGGCAGGAAACCGAAACCGTTCATCGATCTCTAAAGCGATCGGTTCTCTATTTAATCCAGCAGACTTTCTCTACAATCTCTTTGGGAAAAACCCAAAACAGATGCGGAAGCTGAAAAAGATGAGAGAGGATGATGCCATTAAAAACTTATTGGGTACAAAATTTGACCGGGAAATATTAGTTCAACTTCTAGGAATTGAACGCGTTAATCTGGAAGAAATTTTGCGCAATTGCAACTACTCGAATACCTTTATCAAAGAAGCAAATGACCTTCAAATTCTTGAGGCGATAAGTGGTTGTTATGAAGAATACAAGATTCTACAATTATAGTCATGAGCCCTCTAGAGGATTTATTATTACAATTTTATGCCTCTGTT
>JBELLO010000009.1:0-26981 GCA_042096495.1 Candidatus Arcticimaribacter sp. | reverse complement strand
AATTATAGTCATGAGCCCTCTAGAGGATTTATTATTACAATTTTATGCCTCTGTTGCCGACCGTGAAAAAGGAGCAGCTTTTATCGATCAAAACCCCGTCTACTTTCAAGAGCTTTTTACTTTAGCTTGTTCTGCAGAACAAAAACGCACACATATTGTTGCGGCGTGGGTTTTAGAAAAGTACAGCCTTGAGAAACTGCATTTACTGCGTCCTCTATTTTCAAGCTTTATAAGCGGGGTTGCACAGCAAAAACACGAGAGTAAACGCCGCCCTATGATCAAATTGCTTTATCATTATTGCAGGGATAAAAAAAGGCGGGAAAGCATTGATAAAAAGCAGCGAGATCAAATCGTGGCTTTGTGTTTTGATTATATGCTAGAAGCAGAAAAGGCTGCAGCGCTAGCCTTTAGTATGAAAACTTTGCATTTTTTTAGGGATCACGAAGATTGGATTGAAGGAGAACTGCAAGCGTATATAGAACAACGCTTACCGAACAGCAGCCCTGGATTTCGTTCTGTGGTGAGGCAAATTTCTTGAATTTGATTCCGGGATTCCTTTAGAAGCCCTATCTTTGTTGCTTTAATTTTCACTATGAAACTCACCGCTTTAAACGCTATTTCTCCCATTGACGGTCGTTACCGCAGTAAGACAAAATCACTTGCTTCTTATTTTTCTGAGGAAGCCTTAATTCAATACCGTGTTAGGGTAGAGATCGAGTATTTTATCGCGCTTTGTGAATTGCCTATTCCACAACTCGTTGATTTTAATCCTTCGTTATTTGAGGACTTACGCAGCATCTATCAACACTTTACTGAAGAGGATGCCAAAGAGGTTAAAGAGATTGAAAAAACGACTAATCACGATGTGAAGGCCGTTGAATATTTCATTAAAAAAGAATTTGATCGACTTGAGATTCATGACTACAAAGAGTTTATCCACTTTGGTTTAACCTCACAAGACATTAACAATACAGCTATACCGCTATCGATTAAAGAAGCGGTAACTGAAGTTTACTTACCTCAATTAGACGAACTTATCGAGCAGTTAAAAATGCTTGAAGAAGAGTATAAAGAGGTGCCGCTATTAGCACGCACACACGGACAACCTGCCTCTCCTACCCGATTAGGTAAAGAGTTTGCTGTTTTTGTCAAGCGTTTAGAAGCGCAACGCGCTACTTTGCTCGATGTGCCAAATGCGGCAAAGTTTGGTGGAGCTACTGGTAACTTTAACGCTCATGTTGTGGCCTACCCTAAACAAGACTGGAAAGCCTTTGGAACTGATTTTGTAGAAAATCGTTTGGGCTTACACCACTCCTTCCCTACTACACAAATTGAACATTATGACCATTTTGCTGCTTTATGCGATGCTATGAAGCGCATCAATACCATTTTAATCGATTTAGATCGTGACATTTGGACCTATATTTCTATGGACTATTTCAAGCAAAAAATCAAAGAGGGAGAAGTGGGCTCTTCGGCTATGCCTCATAAAGTCAACCCTATTGATTTTGAAAACTCTGAAGGAAACTTAGGAATTGCCAACGCCCTATTAGCGTATCTAGCAGAAAAACTACCTATTTCTAGACTGCAACGAGACTTAACAGACAGCACGGTATTGCGCAATATAGGAACTCCTTTTGGGCATTCATTAATTGGTTTTCAATCTACCTTAAAAGGTTTAGGAAAACTCTTATTAAATGAGGATAAGATTAAAGCTGATTTAGAAAATAACTGGGCTGTTGTAGCAGAAGCAATTCAAACTATCTTGCGTAGAGAAGGCTACCCTAATCCATATGAAGCCTTAAAAGAATTGACCCGTACAAATGATGTGATTAATCAGACTGCCATCCATACTTTTGTGGATCAATTAGAGATAGACAGTAAGATCAAAGCAGAATTAAAAACAATTTCTCCCTTTAACTATACGGGACTTTAATTGGCTAATGCATCTAAATATTCCCCACCAGGAATATCAACTAATTTAGTTAGGGTACCTACCTGATTCAAATCGATACTACCTTTGATTTCAAGTAAGATAAAATCGAGACGGGTTTGTGTTTCTAATTGGATATCATCTGTTTTATCAATAAAGCCCTGCAGACCTTTGATATACATTACTAAGCGATCTACTGTTCCTTCTTGATCACCATATACAGCGCCAAAACGGACGTTTACCCCTTTTTCTGTAATGTTTAAAACAGATTCTAGAGAAGATTCGTTTAATTCATTTTGAAACCAGTCTTCCATAGCAGTGGCGACAGATGCTTCTTTTGTACTCATCACCCTAAATCGCTTAAGACTTTGAATCATCTCAATAAACGCTTGAGATTCTGGATCATCAGTGCTAATTTTAAATTTGCTCAACAATTGAAACATTTGAGGACTAACATTGAGGTTAGTTACTGCTGGGCTTCCACCATATTGCTCAAAAACATTTTGAGCAGAAAGTTGTGTTAGCAATAAAATTAAAAAGAAAGAGAGGGCTTTTTTCATTTTGGAATAATCTTTGCGTAAATATATAACAAACTTGAAAGCATAGCCCAGATATTGAAATATCTTATAAATTTGCATTCTACTTAAATAAAAGCATGAAAAAATCACTTTTTATTCTCCTAGTCTTAGGATTGAGTTTTACCAGCTGTTCAGAGCAAGATATTGATGACAACCAAATCAATGTAGTTGCTAACCCAACCCCCAGTGATGATAGTGGAACAACCACATCGACAACCGATACTGGAACCACTTCTGGTACTGCAGAAAGTGTAACTGCTAACACAGAAGTCAATGATTATATCTGGAAGGGATTAAATCTATGGTATTACTGGCAAGAAGATGTAGATAATCTAGCAGATACCTTTGATGACAATCAAAGTGATTACTTAAACTACTTATCCTCAATTGCAGATCCCGAAGATTTTTTCAACAGCTTAAATCACAGTAGTGACCGTTTTAGCTGGATTGATCCAGACTACAATAATCTAGAAAACCAACTCTCTGGTATTTCGGCTTCTAATGGAATGAAATTCATATTGTATCGCCGTTGTTCTGGTTGTGAGACTTTAATTGGAGCCGTTACCTATGTATTACCAGATTCTGATGCAGCAACGAAAGGGGTTATCCGTGGGGATTTATTTAATGCAGTTAATGGACAAGAACTCAATCTCAATAATTATATTTCATTACTCTATGGGCAAGATATAAGCTATAGCATTGATTTAGTCAACTATAATGCCGCAGAAGACATTGTTACCCCTAGAGACATTACCATTAACTTAGTGAAAGAAGAAAACTTCCAAGAAGAACCTATCCACAAAAATATAGTTGTAGATCACAACGGTACTAGAGTAGGTTATTTGATGTACAATAAATTTGTCGGGGCAGTTGATAGCAACGGAGATGGGGTCAATGAATATGATTTTGATCAAGCCTTAATTGATGCTTTTGCCGACTTTAGCTCAGAAAATATCAGTGAACTGGTCGTTGATTTAAGATATAACGGTGGGGGTTCTGTTCGAACTTGCACCTATTTAGCCAGTTTAATTACAGGACAGTTCACCGGGACCATCTTTGCACAACAACAATGGAATAGTAAGTTGATGGCTTATTTTGACAGTATCAATACTAATTCTGACCCAAATGACGATTTTGACTTAAACGACTATTTTGTCGACACCACCCACAACGGAGTTGCCATTCAAGGACTACAATTAAACCGCGTCTATTTTCTTACTAGTGGACGAAGCGCATCTGCAAGTGAATTATTGATTAATGGTTTAAGTCCCCATATCAATGTGGTTCAAATAGGAACAGACACCTATGGCAAGAACGTGGGGTCAATTACTATCTATGATTATGTCGACAACACTGGCAATGAACGCAATCCTAACCACACTTATGCGATGCAACCCATTGTATTAAGAATAGCGAATAGCGAGAATTATGCAGACTACACAGACGGTCTGGGTCCAGATATTGAGATCAGAGAAAGTGCATCAACCTTTGGTATTCTAGGGGATATAAACGAACCTTTATTTGCCGCAGCACTAAACCATATCTCTGGTGGAAGCGCAAAACGCAGCTATGATCCTAGTCCTTTTGAATTAATTAAAGATCCTATGGAGGAAAGCCAACAACAAATGGTTATTGACCTTCCAAAAGGATTTCGATTTAACTTTGAGAACTAAAATTGATAGGCTACTCCTAGTCTAACATTTCGGCCTTTGGTTGTAAAATTGGTGATTTCGACATAGTCGGTATCAAAAATATTACTCACCCATACAGAGGCCGTAAGTTTTTCGTCATAAAATGCTTTCGCATAGCGTAAATCAATCAAGCTATACGCCTCTAATAGGCTCGTGTCAACCGCTTGACGCTCCCCACGGTAAGCGTAATATAAGCCCAGGTTAGATTCATCCTTAAAGGCATAATTTAAACTACTATTGACTGCGTGTTTTGGGAGGCGAACCAGCGCTCCATTTTTAAGTTCTGTAAAAGTGTAGTTCAAATTAAAGTCGATCATTTCGAATAAACGATTCGAATAACTTAATTCAATTCCTTGATACTTTATATCAGACGGAGCATTTGCATAAGCATAAGTAACAAAGTCGTAGACAATTTTAGGATCTTCTGTGCGTTGAAAAAATGCTAGGGTAGCACGTCCATCTTCTTTCACCCATGTAAGTCCTAATTCTAAAGAAGCACTCTCTTCTGGAGCTAAAGCTGCATTCCCAGAATAGGTGTCGTATAACTGAAATAAACTAGGCGCAATAAAGGCGGTGTTATAGCTACCAAAAAGCTTTAATTGTTGCTCGCTTAAATTAAAAGAGTAGGATGGATTAACACTATAGGTAAAGTGCTCTCCATAGGTCTCGTGATCGTTGCGTCTAACTCCGGCATTAAAATTTAAACCAGAAGTCGATACATAAACAACATTAGCAAACAAATCATTTTGTTCTAGTGCAGGTCGATCTTCATAGCTTGCTTGCTGCTTTAAGTAACCTTGAACACTATACCACTGATCAGATAATTTTAAGCGATTTACAATCTCTAGAGTGCGATTATAAGCAGTGTATTGTGCTGGAAAATTATCGCGATATTCCCGGTCTGTGTTTTGCATTCCGGTGTCTAAACTCAACTCGCCTAAGCCATAAGTATACTTCGCATTAAACGCGATGTTTTCAAAGGTACTAATGGCCGTAAAATTTGCATCTTCTACAGGAAAAACATTGTCATAGTCATTTTCGATTTTCGCTTTACTCGCTTGTACATACCAAGAAAACTGACTGTGTTTCCCTCCTAATTGTGCATGAACATTATAGCGCGCAAATGGATCTTTTTCTGTTCCACTTTCTACTGCACTCATCCCGCTTGTTTTTAAACCAGAATAGCCTACTTTGTAAAAAACATCTTTGGTTTTCCCTGCGTATTGCAAATTGTTTGAGAAGTAGTTAAACTCACTTAAAGAGGCGTTTTGCGCTTGCTCTGTTCCAGCATTAAAACCTAGGTTGAATTGATTTTTTTTGGTCACCTTATGCGTAGTGATATTGATCACAGCCGCCGCGGCAGAACTTCCAAATAAAGTACTTGCTCCCCCTTTTAAAATCTCGATAGAACTAATTTGATCTAAGCTTAGAAAGTTTAAATCAAAATCATTCCCAATACGAGAAGGGTCGGCAACCCTTACCCCATCGACTAAAACAAGGACTTGATTATTTGCACTCCCTCGAACCGCTAGGCGAAGGTTTTGGCCAGTAATAAGTCGATTACCGATAACTTCTATTCCAGCTTGAGTGGATAATAGTTCTGATAAACTTCTTCCTTTAAAGCGCTTGATTTGCTTTTCATCAATACGCAAAACCGGTTTCCCAGATTGTGATCTTTTTAGCGGAATTCTGGCGTCTAATAAGACGACCTCATCTAAATAATTTGTCTTTTGAACAAGACTGTCATTTTTTTGTTCCTCTTGGGCTATTCCAGTAAAAATACCGCATAGCAAAGCAAGAACAGTTAATCGAACTGTTTTCATGTTAAAATATTATGGGATACAACATCCTTAGCCATACCACTTCTTTATCCCCGAAGAATAGTATCACTATGAACGGGCAGGTCTCCTGGCTTGCGTTTTTTGTGCGACCTTCCCGATGGACATCAGTGGTATAAGATGCGCAAAAACGTCTAAAATAGACTAAAGCTTACAGTTGCGGGTACAGCATTGGTTTTGCACCAATTTCCCTTTTCGACTTGAAAATCAAGTACCTGTTCACAAGTCAAAATTACAAAAAGATAAAGGAACTAGGCGGTTTTGAGATAAGTGTTTTTAATTGCAGAAAAACTATAAAACAAGACAGCAGTATAAACTAAATCCCCAGCGATGGTATTCCCAAAGAAGGGAATGGCTAGCGTAAAGCACGCTATTAGCCCCTCGAGCGTAGTAGGATAATACAATAACCACACGCCAAAATTAGACACAACAAAGAAGAGTAATGACGACCCTAATACTGTGGGAATTGACACCTTTTTTTGGCGCATGCCTATCCATGAAATCATTCCAAAAGCAGCATATACAAAGAGATTAATCCATCCTATACCCAAAATCAAATCTGTGATAAACAAACAAAAAAGAGGAACCAAAAAGGCGATCATTTTTTTGTTCAATTTTGCCGCAGCAAACAGTGCAATCCCCGTAATCGGGGCAAAGTTAGGCGGGTGAGGTAATAATCGTGAGGCTACTGCCAAAACGATCATACTTAGGATTATGGTGTACTCTTTCTTCATCGCTTTCATTCGGTCATTTCTTTCTATAAAAGTAGCTAATTTTTATCTACTACTTTGTTAAATACATTTTTCTACGCGAATACAGGTTGTAGAACTCGTCGTCTTTCAATGAGTCAACAAACAAGATACTCTCTCCTGTACTCTTCATTTCTGGTCCTAATTGTTTATTTACATTAGGAAACTTATTGAAAGAGAAAACCGGCTGCTTGATGGCATAACCTTCTAATTGAGGATTAAAATCAAAATCGGTTACTTTGTTTTCTCCTAACATCACTTTAGTCGCATAATTCACATAAGGCTCTTTATAGGCTTTTGCAATAAAAGGCACTGTTCTAGACGCCCTAGGGTTTGCTTCGATAATAAATACCTTATCGTCTTTTACTGCAAACTGAATATTGATCAAACCTACTGTATTTAATGCTTTCGCAATTTTATGGGTGTGGTCTTTGATTTGCTGTAAAACATATTCCCCTAAGTTGAATACTGGTAAAGTTGCATTTGAATCCCCAGAGTGAATACCACAAGGTTCAATATGCTCCATTATTCCAATAATGTAGACGTTTTCGCCATCGCAAATTGCATCTGCTTCTGCTTCAATCGCTCCATCTAAATAGTGGTCTAACAATAATTTATTATTAGGAATCTTACGCAATAAGTCTACGACATGTTGCTCTAATTCTTCTTTATTGATGACAATTTTCATGCCTTGCCCCCCTAGTACATAGGATGGTCGAACAAGGATAGGAAAATCTAATTCGTCTGCTAAAGCAAGTGCTTCATCAGCATTTTCAGCTACGCCAAATTCTGGATAAGGAATATCATTGTCTTTTAATAGTGTAGAGAAACTTCCTCTATCTTCTGCTAAATCTAAAGATTGGTAACTGGTCCCGATGATCTTAATCCCATAACGATCTAGCTTCTCTGCTAATTTAAGGGCTGTTTGCCCACCCAGTTGTACGATAACACCTTCTGGCTTTTCATGACGAATGATGTCATAGATGTGTTCCCAGAATACAGGTTCAAAATAAAGCTTATCCGCAGTGTCAAAATCTGTAGAAACGGTTTCGGGATTACAGTTAATCATAATGGTTTCATAGCCGCATTCTGCCGCGGCTAATACCCCGTGTACACAACAATAATCAAATTCTATCCCTTGCCCAATACGGTTAGGTCCAGACCCTAGAACGATGATCTTCTTCTTATCTGTAACAACGCTTTCGTTATCACTGTAAGGAGCTGCATCACCTATTTTCATTTGTGCCTCAAAAGTCGAATAATAGTAAGGTGTCTTTGCGGCAAATTCTGCCGCACAGGTATCTACTAACTTATAGACACGTTGAATGCCCATCTCTTCTCTTAAATTATAAACTTGGCTTTCTAAGCAGTCCAGCATGTGGGCAATTTGACGATCGGCAAATCCTTTTTGCTTCGCTTCAAGCAGTAACGCTTTGTCAAGGTTTTCGATATTGAAATTTGTAATCTCTTTTTCGAGAAGATTCAACTCTTCAAACTGACGTAAGAACCACAAGTCAATTTTTGTAATCTCATGAATGCGGCTTAAAGGAATTCCTAATTGTATTGCATCATAAAGTACAAACACACGATCCCAACTTGCATGAGATAGTTTGCTGATAATGGTATCATAGTCGCTATATCCTTTTCCATCTGCTCCTAGACCATTACGCTTGATCTCGAGCGATTGGGTAGCTTTATGCAAGGCTTCTTGGAAAGAACGCCCAATTCCCATTACTTCTCCTACAGATTTCATCTGAAGTCCTAAAACGCGGTCTGCCCCTTCGAACTTATCAAAGTTCCAACGTGGAATTTTTACAATAACATAGTCTACAGAAGGCTCAAATAAAGCCGAAGTAGACTGGGTAATCTGATTGTCTAATTCGTCAAGCGAATATCCTATGGCTAATTTTGCTGCAATTTTTGCAATCGGGTAACCAGATGCTTTTGACGCTAAAGCCGAAGAACGCGATACACGTGGATTAATTTCGATAGAGATGATCTCTTCTTGCTCATCTGGGCTTACTGCAAACTGCACATTACATCCACCTGCAAAGTCCCCGATACTTCTCATCATTTTGATGGCTAAGTCTCGCATGCGCTGGTAAGTCGCATCTGATAAAGTCATCGCAGGAGCTACTGTGATAGAATCCCCTGTGTGAATCCCCATAGGATCCATATTTTCAATCGTACAAATAATAACAACATTGTCATTTTTGTCACGCAATAATTCTAACTCATATTCTTTCCACCCTAAAAGCGCCTTATCGATCAACACCTCGTGAATAGGAGAAGCCTCTAGACCACGGGTTAAAAGCTCGTCAAAGTCTTCCGCTTTATGCACAAAAGAAGCTCCTGTTCCCCCTAAGGTAAAAGAAGGACGAATCACTAAAGGAAAACCAAATTTTTGTGCGATTTCCTTCCCTTTTAAGAAAGAAGTTGCCGTCTCTGCTGGTGCCACTGGAATATCCAGTTTTAGCATCAACTCTTTAAACTGTTGACGGTCTTCTGTAATGTTAATAGCATCGATATCCACCCCGATTATTTCAACATTGTGATCTTCCCAAACTCCCTTCTCGTCTGCCTCAATACACAAGTTTAAAGCAGTCTGTCCTCCCATGGTAGGTAACACAGCATCTATATCCTTATGCTCTGTAAGGATTTCAATTAAAGACTTAGTCGTCAATGGCTTCAAATAGACATGATCGGCCATAGAGGGATCTGTCATAATGGTAGCTGGATTGGAATTGATCAATACAGTTTCTATTCCATCCTCTCTAAGGGAGCGTAACGCCTGGCTACCAGAGTAATCAAATTCACATGCTTGTCCAATGATGATTGGCCCTGACCCGATGATGAGGATTTTGTTTAGATTTTCTTTTTTCGGCATAATCTAGTTAAGTATCTAAAATAAATATAAAAAAAAAGTGCTACTTAAAAATAAGTAACACTCTAATATGATGGTTATCAAACATTATCTCTTGTGTCTTGGTTCAGAAGAAACGGAAACTTTCTTTCTACCTTTAGCTCTTCTACTAGCTAAAACCTTACGCCCATTAGCAGATGCCATGCGCTCTCTGAAACCATGTTTGTTTCTTCTTTTTCTCTTCGACGGTTGAAATGTTCTTTTCATAATTTCTTATAATGGATAAAGCGAATTAAGTGCTTTTTTAATCGAGGGCAAATATACAATAACTTTTATTTTAGACAAACCTAAAGTAAAAATAGTTCCGATTGTTTTTGTTACTTTAGCAGCAAAATTAAAGTATGTTTCCCAAGGTCATAAAACTTATTCTTGCAGCAGCGACATTTGCTTATGCAATTTACCAAATTATAGAAGATTATATCGGTAATGGTATTTTTTTAATTTTAATCGCAGGGATGTTCATTCTGCTCTACTTTAAGAATGAAATCATCTTTCTTGCCTTTTTGCGTTTACGCAAACAAGATTTTGAGGGAACCCTTAAATGGCTCAATCGTATTCCTAACCCCACGGCCAATCTAGTGACAAAACAACAAGGGTATTACCACTACCTTCACGGCGTTATTGAATCACAAACTAACTTGACTAAAGCAGAGAAATCGTTTAGAAAAGCTTTATCCTTTGGTTTATCAATGAGTGCAGATGAGGCAATGGCAAAATTAAGTCTTGCTGGGATCTTAATGCAAAAAAGAAGAAAGCGCGAAGCGACTGCTTTGCTAAACGAAGCTAAAAAGGCAGACACACACAATGTGATGGGGCAACAGATCAAGATGATGCAACAACAAATGAAGAAGATCTAAGGTCCTGCTGCTTCTGGTAAGGCAATATGGTACAACTTCCTAGATTTATTGTTAAGGTGATTTTGCAATAACCAAGGGTTGTAAATCTTCATGATTTTATAATTCACTCCCATTTGTTTTGAAAAACGAGCGATGTTAGTAATCGCCGTGTCCACCTCAACTGTTGTATAACGCAACGGTGTATATTTTTGTGCTTCTTTGACATAAAATCCATAGCGCTCTGGTGCTTCAACAATTTCTTTTACAGCAAGAATTCTAAACACATATCGATTTGTTTCTGTTCCCAGCAATAAATCGTAATAATTATCTGCTTGCTGCTTCTCCATGATTCTCCTAATCCCCGACATTCCTCTATTATACGAAGCAGCTGCTAAAGTCCAAGACCCTAATTTTTCTTTGGCTTTATTTAAATATTTGCAGGCCACTCTAGTGGCCAAATCGATATTGTAGCGTTCATCCACATTCGAATTTACTTCTAAACCATATTCCCGACCTGTAGTGCGCATAATTTGCCAAAACCCCTTTGCTCCCGCAGAAGAAGTCACATTTTCTAAACCACTCTCGATTAGAGCCAGGTATTTAAAATCCTCTGGCACTCCCTCTTCGGCTAGAATTTTTTCAATCTGTGGAAAATACTTATTCGCTCTTTTGAGCATTAAAATGGTATTGGATTGCCAGTAGGTATTGACTAAAAGCTCCTTATCCATACGCTCTTTTAAATCAGTCTCTGTTAGCTGCATAGACTCTCCTGCAAATTCAATTTCTTCAGGAATATTTAAGGCTTGAATTCTATAGGAACTCGGTTCATTGTAATCTATAAAAGCAGAAGTAGATAACTTACTGTAGCCTAAAGAAAATAAGGCCATAATAAAAACGGTAAACACAATATGTTTGAGCGTGATGTGACGCATAGGGTAAATTAATTTTCTATAATATTAGGTAAATTTTTATTGAACCATGCATGATGGGTAAGGATCATGGCATGGGTGGCATTTTCAATGCGATAAAACTGCCTGCTGCTATCAATGTTTTTTATCGGAAAAACAACATCCTTATCCCCGTGAATATGAATCACTTCTGGTTGAGCTTCTCTTTGCGACCAATGAACAATTTGATCTATGGACCAATCTAAATAAGCTGGATCTCTTTCTGAAAGATATTTTTGATACGCCTCCACCTTTGGTCGAATAGAGGGGCCAAAAACAAATAAGGCTAAACTCTCTAAACTCTTGATCCATTGAGTGGGCAACAATTTATGGGCTCCAGTAGTTTTAGCTAACTTCATGGAAACGGTAAATTCTGCATTTGACTTAACACTAGAAACAACAATAAGTTTTTGTACCTCAATATGTTTTGCCATTTCCTGTACCAATATACCACCAAAAGAAACCCCCAATAAAACAGGCTTTTTGTGCTTAATCCTTTCGCACATTCTCAAGGCATAATCAGATAAGGCTTCATTTTCATATGGAGGTATCCACGAGAGCTTGAATAGTTCATATTGCTCGGGGAGTTGTATATATTCAAAAATCCTAGGGCTTGCTGCCATCCCTGGCATAAGATAAAGTGGGATTTTATTGGGTAATGACACGTATAAGGTTAATTAAATGTTAAGGACTATGTGAAATTTTCGTATATTTGTGAGCTGATTTTTACAAAATCGACAACAATTTAACAAAAATATGTTGATCTAGTCAACTACCAAAAATTATCATCTAAATACTTATTCATGGGCGAACTTGTACTCGAAAACAACGACTTTTTAAGACAATTTGAAGTAATGGTGGACGACACTATGGCGCGTATCGAATACGCAGAACAAGAGAGAAAAATATTTTTAACGAAGTTAATTGTTCCTGAGAATATCGCTAGCAGCGAGTTTAAAGATGCCTTTATTAAACTTGTACTTGATCATGTAGCAGATCGCAACTTAAAAGTTGTTCCGACTAGCCCAGACATCGCTGGTTTTTTAAGAAAAAATAAGCGTTATAAAGATCTTCTTCCTGTAGGGATTAAGCTTTAAGTCTTACAAAGCCTTCTTCATCTATTTTTTCAAGGGTTACCTTTGCTAGTGTATTGACGAGCGAGGGATTCCATATTGCTCTTACTTTAACATAGTTAGTGGTAAAACCATGGATATAGCCTTTTTTGTTCTCTCCTTCCCAGAGCACTTGTTGGGTTGTCCCTAATTGTGATTGATAAAACGCATGACGCTTCTTCGCCGATAAACCTCTTAGCATTTTAGATCGCTTATTTCTAATCGCTTGAGGAACTTCTCCTTCAAAATCGACTGCCTCAGTATTGGGTCGTTCAGAATAGGTAAACACATGTAAGTAAGCGATGTCTAATTCGCTTAAAAAGCGATAAGTGGTGAGGAATTCCTCTTCGGTTTCTCCTGGGAAACCTACAATTACATCTACTCCAATACAGGCGTGCGGCATAACCGCTTTGATCTGTGCGACGCGATCAACATATAGTTTAGACAAATAGCGTCTTCTCATTTTTTTCAAAACGACATCACTCCCACTTTGTAGAGGCACGTGAAAGTGAGGGACAAAACGATCGCTCGACCCAACAAAATCAATGATTTCGTTTTTCAATAGATTTGGCTCGATAGAAGAGATTCTAATTCGCTCAATACCATCAACTTTATCAAGCGCTTGTACCAGATCTAAAAAAGTATCATCGTGTTTTTTTAAACCGAATTCTCCCTTTCCAAAATCCCCGATATTCACCCCAGTCAATACAATTTCTTTGATGTCTTGCTGTGCGATTTCTTTTGCTCTTTCAACTACATTTTCAACGGTATCACTTCGAGAAATCCCTCTGGCTAATGGAATAGTACAGTAGGAACACTTATAATCGCATCCATCTTGAACTTTTAAAAAGGCACGGGTTCTATCCCCCGTAGAAAAACTACTTTGATAGGTGTTGACTTCGGCGATTTCACAGGAATGGATTTCTGAAGTATCTCTTTTTGTTAGATCGTTTAAATATTGGGTCAAATTAAATTTCTCTGAGGCTCCTAAAACCAAGTCTACTCCGTCCACTTCTGCGAGCGCTTCTGGCTGCAATTGCGCATAACAGCCTATCGCAGCGACGAAAGCTTCATCATTTTGGCGAAGTACTTTTGCTACTAATGCCTTAAAACGCTTATCCGCATTTTCTGTCACAGAACAGGTGTTGATGACATAGACATCTGCCGCTTCATCAAAGGAAACCCGATCGTAATGCAAACTGGAAAAATCTTTGGCAATTTCTGCTGTTTCAGAAAAGTTCAACTTACACCCCAGGGTGTGAAAGGCTACCCGAATTTTATCGGTAGCTACTGCGGTATTTTGTGGAGTGACAAGGCTCAAGACTGATGTAAATAGCTTAATTTTGAAACAAAGATACAATTTTGAAACGCAATCTTTTTCCCTTTTCTCTTTCCCTTTTTTTAGGAACACTCTTTCTATCGCTTGTAGTGAGTTGTGGGAAGGATAAGCCAGTAGATTCTAGTGCTGTTTTTAGGTATAATGAGTTTAGAAATATCACATCACTAGATCCTGCTTTTGCGCGTAATCCACAAAACATTTGGCCCATTCAACAACTGTTCAATGGATTAGTCCAACTAGATCATGATTTAAATGTAGTACCAGAAATTGCTGCGCAATGGGAAATAGACACACTAGGGACTACCTATACTTTTTATCTAAAGCAAGATGTCTTTTTTCACGAGAGTGTTCAATTTGGGCCAAAAAAAACCAGAGCAGTCACTGCCCAGGATTTTGTGTACAGCTTTAATCGTTTAACAGATCCTGCTGTAGGTTCTCCAGGGGGCTGGGTATTACAACAGGTTGAAAGTTATCAAGCCATCGATCGACATACTTTTCAAATTAAACTCAAGCAAACCTTTCCAGCATTTTTGAGTTTATTGAGTATGCGTTATTGTGCGGTCGTTCCTAAAGAGGTAGTAGAAGATCCCCAACATGCTTTTAGAAAAAACCCCATTGGTACCGGGCCATTTAAATTTAAAGCTTGGGAAGAAGACATTAAATTGGTCTTGCGAAAAAACCCACAGTATTTTGAGGTAGATAGTCAAGGGAAGAAGTTGCCCTATTTAGAGTCGATTGCGATAAGTTTTCTACCCGATATTCAAAGTGAATTCATGCTCTTTTCTCAAGGGAAATTTGATTTTCTCAACTCTCTTGACCCTTCTTATAAAGATGAGCTTTTAACCCCAAAAGGGGCATTACAACCCGCTTATCAAGACAAGGTAAATTTACAAAAAGGACCCTATCTCAATACAGAATACATCGGTTTATATCTGGACAGTGATAACCCAGCGCTTCAATCAAAAGACATTAGGAAGGCCATCAATATAGGGTTTGACCGCGAAAAAATGATCCGTTATTTGCGCAATACAATTGGATTTCCTGCGCTTGCAGGATTTATCCCAAAAGGACTTGCAGGAAAATCAACACAAACATTTAGTCAGTATCAACCAGAACAAGCTAGAACACTGGTCAAAAAATTTACCGAAGAAAACAATACGGCCCCCACAATTCGATTAGCGACAGATATTAACTACTTAGATATTTGCGAATACCTGCAGCGAGAATTACAAAAAATAGGGATTACCATCATCATTGATTTAATGCCTACTGCTACTTTAAGGCAAGCCAAAACGTCTGGAAAACTGGAAGCTTTTAGAGCTAGTTGGATCGCTGATTACCCCGATGCAGAGAATTATCTCTCCTTGTTTTATTCGGCGAATTTTTCACCTGCTGGACCTAATTATACTCACTTTAAGCGAGCAGAGTTTGATGCACTTTATGATGCTGCACTTTTAGGTTCTGCACTAGAAGAAAGAGTAGATTTATACCGTGAAATGGATGAAATGATCATGGAATATTATCCCGTAGTTCCGTTGTATTATGATCAAGCAATACGCTTTGTCCAGAAAGACGTGAAAGGATTAGAAATGAACCCTTTAAATTTACTTTACCTTAAATCGGTTTACAAAAGTGCGCCTTAATCTTTGCGCCATTTGGCCGTAAGGCTAAAAATATGTTGCAACACATCACGGTCAATTTGCGTTAACTCCACCCCTCTTCGCTCCATCATGGCGATGTTGCTTTCTATGGCTTTATCAAAGGCATAGGTTTTTAATCCTTGGGCGCCTCCATAACTAAAACTAGGTAGAAAGGTGCGTGGAAAACCTGTACCAAATATATTCGCACAAATCCCTACTACGGTAGCCGTATTAAAAGTAGAATGTATGCTACACCGCGAGAAATCTCCCATGAGTAATCCACAAAATTGAAGATCAGTTTTAGCAAAATTTTCTGTCTGATAGTTCCAGACCCGCAATTTTCCGTAATTATTTTTTAGGTTCGAAGCATCTGATGCAGCGCCAATATTACACCACTCTCCTACTACAGCATTCCCTAAAAAGCCATCGTGCCCTTTGTTTGAATAACCTAGAATAAGAACATTATTAAGCTCTCCTCCAGCTTTTACATAAGGTCCTAGGGTTGTACCACCATAAATTTTAGCGCCCATTTTTACTACGGCATGCGCGCATAATGCGATACTGCCGCGCAGCATACTCCCTTCCATTACCTCGGCGTTTTTCCCGATATAGATAGGGCCTTCACTGGCGTTTAAAATGGCACATTCAACTTTTGCACCTTCTTCTAAGAAAATATTTTCTGGTTCAATTAATTGATTGCTGGAAGAAATGGGAGCACTTTTTCTTCCTTTCGTTAAACGATGAAAGTCTAAGGTCAGGACTTCGGCATTATTTAAAAATAAATCTGTCGCTGTTTTTAGGTGTATCAATGGGAAGTCAACTTCGATACAATTCAATAAACTGTTCTCAACGGGTGGTTGAGGACTTTCTGTCAAACAGGCCACAATATTTCCATTGACCACTAAGGCATCATTTAAGTTAAGGCGCTTTACTTTTTCTGCTAAAGCTGTTGTGGGTATATAAGCAGGATTAACAAAGAGATTTTCTTTGTTGATTGCTAACGGAAACTTAGACTGTAAATAGTCTTGTGTATACACCCCACACTTTACTCCTAAAAACGCCTCCCACTTATCTTGTAAGCGATCAATCCCTATACGCAACTGCGCAACAGGACGAATAAAAGTAAAAGGTAACAACTGGTCGCGTTCTGGACCATCAAAAAGAAGAATGTTCATGGACTATCAATTACATAAATATCTATCCCTAAATTAGGCATAAATTCTCGAAGCAAAACAGGGACAAAAAAAAACTGCCCAAAGAGGACAGTTTTTTCAATTATGGTTAAGTTCAATTTATTTTTTGAACTTGGCGTATTTGTTCTTGAATTTATCAATTCTACCTGCGGTATCGACCAATTTCGATTTCCCAGTATAGAAAGGGTGTGAAGTTCGAGAGATCTCTAATTTCACTAAAGGATACTCACTACCGTCGATTTCGATGGTCTCTTTTGCATTAACGGTTGACTTAGTTAAAAACACATCTTCGTTTGACATATCTTTAAAGGCTACTAGTCTGTAATTATCTGGATGAATATCTGCTTTCATATCTATATTGTTTTAAAAACGTGTGCAAATGTAAAGGAATTTTCTAAATTTATAAAATTGAAACCAATTAAATACTTGAATTTTTACAGATTATGGAAAACAACTCATCTACATTAAAGTCACACATCCTTCAATACGGTTTATTATTGGGAGGAATTTCAGTCGTTTTTGCCCTAATGCTCTTCTTTTTAGATATGCATTATTCCCAAGAATCGGCTGTTGGAATTATCAGTATCGCTATAACAGCAGCGGTAATTATTTTAGGACAATATAACTTTAGAAAAGAAAATGAAGGCTTTCTATCTTTTGGAGAATCCTTAAAATTAGGGGTTGGTATTGCGCTCATTAGCAGCATTATAGGAGTCACTTACCAGGTGCTATTGGTAACAGTTATTGATCCAGATACAATTCCAAAAATGATTGAAATAGCGAAAAACCAACTTTATGACGCTAATCCAGAGATGACTCAGGAACAATTAGATGGCATTTTAGAGATGCAAAAGAAATTCATTTCGCCTCAAATGATGGTCGCTTTTGGCCTAATCGGTGGATTGTTGATTGGATTTGTTATTTCAATGATTAGCGGATTAATCCTTAAACGCAATCGCCCAGAATAGGGGGTAATTTTGTAAGTTTGTAAGCGCATTGCGACTATGGACTTAACAATCATAATTCCTTTATTAAACGAGGCAGAATCCCTGCCCGAACTCCATAATTGGATAGAGAAAGTATTTACTACTGAAAACCTATCCTATGAAGTTCTTTTTATCGACGATGGGAGTACAGATGATTCTTGGCAAGTGATAACTTCATTATGTCAAAAAACATCCCATACAAAAGGGATTCGTTTTTCGCGAAACTATGGGAAATCACAAGCATTACATGCTGGGTTTGCAGCCGCAAAAGGGGAAGTTGTTTTTACCATGGATGCAGATTTACAAGACTCTCCAGACGAACTCCCTGTCATGTACCATCGCTTAAAAGAAGAAGGATTAGATATTCTTTCTGGATGGAAAAAGAAACGATACGATTCTATTCTTTTTAAAAACCTGCCATCGAAGCTATTCAACTGGGCAGCGAGAAGAAGCTCTGGGATCTACTTACACGACTTTAATTGTGGCTTAAAAGCCTATCGAAAAGAGGTCGTAAAGAACATTGAAGTCTATGGGGAAATGCATCGTTACATCCCAGTGATTGCTGCGCATGAAGGCTTTTTAAATATTAAAGAACAAGTAGTGCAACATCAAGCGAGAAAATACGGAGAGACAAAATTTGGATTAAACCGTTTTATCAATGGGTTTTTAGATTTAATCACCTTGAGTTTCTTGCATAAATTCGGGAAACGTCCCATGCACTTTTTTGGACTTTGGGGGACAATCATGTTCTTAATCGGATTTATTTTTGCTGGCTATTTAGGAATTGACAAATTGTACTTTAACACAGATGGTCGTTTAATTGCAGAGCGTCCAGAATTTTATATCGCATTGACCACTATGATTTTAGGGAGTCAATTTTTTGTCGCTGGATTTTTAGGAGAAATCTTAGTCGGGCAACAAAAAAATACCAAACGTTACACCATTGTTGAAAACACAGAAAAGAAGCATGACAATTGAGCAAAGCATCAGTCAATGGACAAAAGCACCTTTTGACAAGGCTACCATCGCAGAAGTTGAAATATTAAAACAAAACCCTACAGCCCTAGAAGATGCCTTTTACAAAGAAATTGAATTTGGTACTGGAGGAATGCGCGGGATTATGGGCGCAGGCACGAATAGGATTAATCAATACACCCTAGGAAAAGCTAGCCAGGGTCTAGCGAATTACCTCAACAGTAAAAAAGAAAGTAGTACCCCAAAGGTGGTCATCGCCTATGACTGTCGTCACAATAGTGAAACTTTTGCCAAAGCTGTCGCACAGGTTTTTTCTGCTAACGACATTCAAGCTTATGTCTTTAGTAGTTTACGTCCCACCCCCCTATTGTCTTTTGCGGTACGCTATTTAAAGGCAGACGCAGGGATCGTTCTAACTGCCTCTCATAATCCACCAGAATACAACGGATATAAGGTATACAACAAATATGGCGGACAAATTGTTCCGCCCGAGGACAATGCCATAATGGACCTCATACAAGCAGTTAGTTATACTGATATCAAATGGGAGCAAAAAGAAGAATTGATACAATTGATTGACAAAGAAATCGATCAAGCCTATACCACTACTATTGTCAATGATAGTTTTCTAACCGCTGCAGAACGAAAAGAAAGCTCGATTATATTTACACCCTTACACGGTACCTCTATCGTTAGCCTCCCCCCTGTTTTAGAACAAGCTGGCTATAGAAAAGTACATATTATTGAGGAACAAAAAGATCCCAACGGAGATTTCCCCACCGTTGTTTCTCCAAATCCAGAAGAACCTGAAGCCTTTACCCTAGCGCTGAAAAAAGCAAAATCCATCGAGGCTGACATAGTTCTAGGAACAGATCCAGATGCAGATAGAATTGGAATAGGGGTAAAAGATTTAAACGGCAAGTGGACGTTACTCAACGGGAATCAACTCATGGTAGTGCTTACCAGATTTGTGCTTGAGCAACAAACTTCTATGGAGAATAGCTTTATTGCTTCAACAGTCGTTTCTACCCCCTTGATGGAAAAAATGGCTGCTGCTTTTGGAGTAGAATGTAAATTAGGCTTAACTGGCTTTAAGTGGATTGGGAAAATGATTCAAGACACCCCTAATAAAAACTTTTTATGTGGTGGCGAAGAAAGTTATGGTTTTCTTGTAGGAGATAAAGTTAGGGATAAAGACGCCATTAGCGCAGCTCTCCTTGCCTGTGACTTACAATCTTATTTAAAGGGGAAAGACAGTTCCATTTACGCTTACCTTTTAGACACCTATCAACGTTTTGGCTGTTATCAAGAAAGCCTGCAGTCCATGACAAAAAAGGGAAAACAGGGCGCAGAAGAAATTGCTCAATTGATGCGTAAAATGCGTCAAGACAGTCCCAAAACTATCGCGAATAAGGCAGTCGTCAAGATGGATGACTTTCAATTAGGGCATACCAAACACGCCGATGGAATCGTCAAAAAACTAGATTTCCCAAAGGCAAATGTCCTTAAGTTCCATTTAAGCGATGGGAGTACAGTTGCTGTTCGTCCTAGTGGAACAGAACCCAAAATCAAATTCTATATCAGTGTCAATGGAACATTAGACAATATAGAAGACTACCCTAGTAAGCAAGTCACGCTAAACAAGACTTGCGAAGAATTAATGAGCGCTATTACAAGTTTATGACCTATTTCAAGAAAATATTTCGTTATGCAGGTCCTTTTAAGCTTTATATAGGACTTAATATTTTCTTTAATATTTTCTATGCGCTCTTTAGCGCCATCTCTTTTGTCGCGATGATCCCCATGCTCAATGTGCTTTTTGGGCAAACCCCAAAAGTAGAACAGCAACCCACCTACAACGGACTTAGCTCTTTAAAAAGCTATGTAACCGACAGCATGAACTATACCGTTTCTCAAGCTGTGGAAGACAACCCTTTACATGCTTTGATGCTTTCGATCGGGTTGATCTTAGTCTTGTTTTTTCTAAAAAACCTCTTTAACTATCTAGCGCTTTTCTTTATCACCTTCTTACGCAATGGTATCTTACAGCACTTGCGCAACGATATTTTTAGAAAAATAATCGAACTCCCCGTAGCCTTCTATAGCGAAAAGAAAAAAGGAGACACCATCGCAAGAATCACTGCAGACGTACTAGAAATACAACACTCTTTTCTATCTATACTAGAGGTTTTAATTCGGGAGCCACTAACCATCATCTTTACCTTAGTGATGATGTTTTCCATCAATACAAATCTCAGTTTGTTTGTTCTCTTATTTATCCCCTTATCTGGTTTGATTATCTCCAGAATTGGGAAATCCCTCAAACAGAACTCTGATAAAGTACAAAAAGAGCAGGGTCATTTTCTCTCTATAGTCGAAGAAACCTTAGGCGGTCTTCCCATTGTAAAAGCCTTTTTTGCCGAAGAGCGTTTCTACAATAAATTTGCTGCCTCGACTCAGCGCTTTTTTAAATTCAACAACGCCTTGATTAACCGTCAAAACCTTGCCTCCCCTATGAGTGAATTCCTTGGGATCGGGGTCATAGGCGGGTTATTGTGGTATGGCGGTAAAATGGTACTTATCGATCAAACCCTTCTAGGGACCACCTTTTTATCGTTTATGCTTTTGGCTTACAATATACTTACCCCGGCAAAAGCCATTAGCAAGGCAACTTATACCATTAAAAAAGGGGATGCTGCCGCAGAAAGAGTTTTAGAACTCTTAGAAACAGAAAACAGCATTAAAGAAGCTGCTTCTCCTCAACAAATCAAAACATTTAAGGAGGGAGTCGCTTTTGAAAACATCCAGTTTTCTTATAGCGAAACTACTCTTTTAAAAGACTTTAACTTAGCGATTAAAAAAGGAGAAATGGTCGCTCTAGTAGGGGAATCTGGGAGTGGTAAAACCACCTTAGCCAACTTATTAAATCGTTTTTATGATGTCGAGCAGGGGCAAATTACTATCGACGGGGTTGACATCAAAAACATAAGCAAAGAAAACCTTCGGCAACTCGTGGGAATTGTTACCCAAGAAGCGATTTTATTTAACGACACTGTTGCCAACAACCTTTGTTTAGGAAAACCAGAGGCAACCGAAGAAGAAATGATCAGAGCAGCAAAAATTGCTAATGCACACGACTTCATTATATCCCTTCCGCAGGGGTATCAGACCAATATTGGGGATCGAGGCGGAAAATTATCTGGCGGTCAAAAACAACGCTTATCTATTGCAAGAGCCATCTTAAAAAATCCAGCTGTTTTAGTCTTAGACGAAGCTACTTCGGCCTTAGATTCTGCTTCAGAAAAGCTCGTTCAAGACGCCTTAGAAAAATTAATGCAAGACCGTACCTCTTTGGTGATTGCTCATCGATTATCTACCATTCAAAAAGCCGATAAAATTATTGTAATGGATAAAGGCAAGATCGTAGAACAAGGAGATCACAAAAGTTTAATGGATCAAAATGGGGCTTATACAGCGCTGGTCAACCTACAGCGACTTTAAAAATGAAAAAAATATTTCCTAATCAAGCAGAAGCCATTGCAAATGCACTGTTTGATATTCTAGAAGAAAAAAAACGCGCTTCGCGTGTTTTAGAACGCTGCGTAGAAAACCATCCTAAATGGGGCGCGAGAGACCGCAATCTATTCTACAACGCCTGCTTTGAAATCATCCGCTGGAAAAGAAAGTACAATTTTATTGCAGGACTAGAAGAAAACGAATTTTCCCCCTGGTCGTGGATAAAAACCTGGTGTCTTTTAAACGACTATTTACTCCCAGATTGGAAAGAGATGGATTGTCCCCCCTTTAAGACAAAGGAAGAATTCCTCGCCATGGAATTCCCTTCAGAAGCGATTGAACAGTCTTATCCCGACTGGCTCTTTGAGCTGGGAAAAAATAAATTAGCAGACTTGTGGATAAAAGAAACCGTGGCAAGCAATCAGCAAGCAGGCATCTCACTTAGGGTTAATCGCCTTTTGGCTTCGCCAAAAAAAATAGCGCAAGTACTCAAAGAAAACCACCAAATAGAGACTGTTACAAAAGAACACTACCCCGATGCGCTCTTTTTACCTAAAGGGAGAAAGCTCAATAAAAATCCTCTTTTTAAACAAGGCTATTTTGAAATTCAAGATGCTAATTCCCAGACTATTGCTCCATTTTGCCAAGTTGAAGCTGGGATGAAAGTCATTGATCTATGCGCTGGTGCGGGGGGTAAAACCCTACATTTAGCGGCACTTATGCGCAATAAAGGAGAAATCAAAGCATTTGATATTGAAGCCAATAAACTAAGAGAGTTAGAAAAACGAACAAAACGCGCCAAAGTGAAAATCGTTCAAAGTCGTGCCCTACCGCCGTCAAGCACCATGGATCAACTCAATCAATGGGCAGATCGTGTTTTGATTGATGCCCCTTGTAGTGGTTTAGGCACTTTGAAACGCAATCCAGAAATTAAATGGAATCTAACCCCAGAACAACTCGCAATCGTACAACAAACCCAGCAGGATCTATTACTTAAAGGAGCAAAAATGGTTCGCCCAGGAGGTGCGCTAATTTATGCTACCTGCTCTTTACTCCCTTCAGAAAATCAAGAGCAAACCGCATGGTTTTTAGAACAAAACCCTATCTTTCAACTAGAACAAGAACTAATCCACCATGCAAGCAGCACTGCTTTTGATGGATTTTATATGGCGCGTTTAACTAAAAAATAACCTCTAATGAAATCATACCTACTCACGCTTTGCTTTTACTTATTCACTGTGAGCCTTTGGGCACAAGAAATAGCAGAATTCCCAAAGGGAAATCTAGCGCCTAATGTGCATCATACTGGGAAAGTTTATCTTAATTTTTTAAGTCAAGCCAATGATAATTTTCCGTTTAATATGGTGCTTGCAACTATGGAAGCAGGGGCAAAACTTGATTGGCATAGCCATGCAAAAGGACAACAATTAGTCATTACCGCTGGAGTAGGATTTTATCAAGAACGCGGGAAAGAAATACAAGTTATCCGTCAAGGGGATGTGATTAATACTACCCCTGGTGTAGATCACTGGCATGCCGCAACCCCAACTACTGCTGTTGCCTATCTTGCCATTTACCCACCAGACCCTACCCAGTGGGAAGAGCCCATCGATCAAGCTTTTTATGAATCAATTGTTTATCCAGTAAAAACACCTAAAGAAGAATAAAGGCTACACTCTTTCGCTAAGATTTATTCGCTGTGAATAACTCACAACAACTTAGTGCATTTCAGATACTCAAGTAGACAAAATTTTTAAAGAAAAGGCGTATTTTTGTGCTTTAAACCGCACGCTATGCTACTGTTTTTCGGCGAACCCACACAAAAGGTTTTTGTTGTTGAATGTTCCTCTACTATTTCCGAAGAAAATAAAATAAAACTTCAATGGCTTTTTGGCGAAGCTCCTATCATAAATGCTCCCTCTGTTTCAGGCAGCTTTATAGGACCTCGAGCTACCATGATTACCCCATGGAGTACAAATGCGGTAGAGATTACACAAAATATGGGTATTGAGGGTATTGTTCGCATTGAAGAATACTTTGCTAAAGCAGTAGTCGATGTCATTGACCCCATGCTCGTAGTTGAATTCAACAGTTTAGATCAAAGCTTATTTACCGTTGATATTGCCCCAGAAAAAGTAGTACAGATCAAAAATATTGCTGTCTATAACCAGCAAGAAGGTCTTGCGTTAAACAGCGAAGAAATGGACTACCTCAACGATTTAGCAAAATCACTAGGTCGTCCCCTAACGGACTCAGAAGTTTTTGGGTTTTCTCAAGTAAACTCTGAACATTGCCGCCATAAAATCTTTAATGGAGAATTTATCATTGACGGAGAAACAAAGGAAAGTAGCTTGTTTCAACTCATTAAAAAAACTTCAAAAGAAAACCCAAATACGATCGTTTCTGCCTATAAAGACAATGTTGCATTTATAGAAGGACCCACTATTGAACAGTTTGCTCCTACTGCTGCAGATCAACCCAGCAGCTTTAAAAAAGAGCAAATCGACAGTGTTATTTCCCTTAAAGCAGAAACCCATAACTTCCCTACCACTGTAGAGCCATTTAATGGAGCCGCAACAGGATCTGGAGGAGAAATCAGAGATCGATTAGCCGGCGGACAAGGTTCTTTACCTCTAGCTGGAACAGCGGTGTATATGACTCCTTATTCTCGTGTTCAAGAAGAACGCAAGAAAAGTGAGTTTGCAGAACGCAAGTGGTTGTATCAAACCCCGATCGATATTTTGATCAAAGCATCTAATGGTGCTTCTGACTTTGGGAATAAATTTGGTCAACCCCTAATTAGCGGTTCAGTGCTAACTTTTGAACATCAAGAAAACGAGCAACGCCTGGGCTATGACAAAGTCATCATGATGGCTGGAGGAATCGGTTTTGGAAAAAAAGAACAAGCGCAAAAAGGGCTTCCTAAAAAAGGAGATAAAATCATTATCCTGGGGGGAGACAATTACCGTATAGGAATGGGAGGAGCTGCAGTTTCATCGGCAGACACAGGCGCCTTTGGCAGCGCCATAGAACTCAATGCCGTACAACGTTCAAATCCCGAAATGCAAAAACGGGTGGCGAACGCCATTCGCGCATTAGTTGAAAGTAGCAATAACCCTATTGTTTCTATCCACGATCACGGGGCAGGTGGTCATTTAAATTGCCTTTCTGAACTGGTTGAAGATACTGGTGGGGCAATTCAAATTGATGCACTTCCGCTAGGGGACCCAACGCTTTCGGCAAAAGAAATTGTAGGAAATGAATCCCAAGAAAGAATGGGCTTAATCCTTTCTCCAAAGGATGCGGCACAGCTTGAAAAAATCGCGCAAAGAGAACGCGCGCCATTTTATATTGTAGGAGAGGTGACAGACGATCACCACTTCTCTTTTCATTCAGAAAAAAATAACGAAACACCGATTGACTTAGATCTTTCTGCCCTTTTTGGCAGCTCGCCAAAAACCATTATGGAAGACACTTCTATCGCACAAGCGTTTAGCCCGGTAGAATACAACCATAAAGAAATTAAGCACTATATCGAACAAGTGCTGCAGTTAGAGGCTGTAGCCAGTAAAGACTGGTTAACAAATAAAGTAGACCGCTGTGTGACAGGTCGTGTTGCCCAACAACAATGTGTGGGAGAACTTCAATTACCACTGAGTAATTGCGGGGTGATGGCCTTAGATTATACTGGGCAAAAAGGAATCGCCACCTCTATAGGACATGCTCCTGTAAGCGCCTTAATCGACCCTAAAAAAGGGAGTAATACCGCGATTGCAGAAGCTTTAACGAATATTGTTTTTGCTCCGCTTGAAAAAGGACTAGAAAGCATTTCCCTTTCTGCGAACTGGATGTGGCCCTGTAACAATCCAGGAGAAGACGCACGTTTATATGATGCTGTGGAAGAATGCTCAGACTTTGCGATCGCTTTGGGGATTAACATTCCAACTGGAAAGGATTCGCTTTCGATGAAACAAAAATATCCTGACGGTGATGTACTTGCTCCAGGAACAGTAATCATCTCTGCAGCAGGACAATGCGATGATGTAAAGAATATCATTACGCCAGTGGCTACCCCAGACGGTGGTGAGCTGTATTACCTAGACTTTGCTCAAGACGGATTCCATTTAGGAGGATCTTCTTTTGCACAAACTTTAGATAAAATCGGGAATGAAACCCCTAGCGTACAAGATGCTGCCTATTTCAAAACTGCCTTTAACACCCTGCAAGAATTCATTAAAAAAGGGAGCATTACGGCTGGACACGACATCGGTTCTGGTGGTTTGATTACAACCCTTTTAGAAATGTGTTTCCCATCAACTGCAGTAGGAATGGAGATTGATTTTGCTGCTTTAGCAGAAAAAGATTTGATCAAAATCCTCTTTTCAGAAAAAGTGGGAGTTGTTCTACAATCAAAAGAAGATTTAGTCGCAGGCTTCGCCAAAGTAGGAATAAACATCACGCCTATAGGAACTGTTAACAGTCGCAGTGAATTAAGCATCGGTGAACTTCAATTATCCCTTCCAGCCATGCGTCAACACTGGATGGCCACTTCAACTAAACTAGAAGCCAAACAAACTGCAGCCAGATTAGCCGCAGTTCGAGGAGATAATGTTGTCAAACAACCCTTGAAATTTAGTTTCCCTTCTTCTTTTACCGGAGAAAAACCTGCACAAAAGAAACAAACAATTAAAGCAGCCGTTATTCGTGAAAAAGGAAGTAATTCTG
>JBELLO010000008.1:0-36071 GCA_042096495.1 Candidatus Arcticimaribacter sp. | reverse complement strand
TTTTAGCTTGTAGTACTTTTAAGAATTGGCTGTCAAAACTTTGCTGTAAGTCTCTAACCATCTGGCTAAGCTTCATCCACTGCTCATTTTTGAGCACTTTTTCCATGGCCCCAGCAAAGTCTTCTAAGGCGAGTTGATCGATCGTAATTTCTAGGCTAGGTGTAGGGGCCGTTTCAGATTTAGCCCCTTTTTTTTCTTCTAGTGCTTCTTTTTTCTCTTCCTTTTCTGAAGTAGGAGGGGTTATTTTTTCTTCTCCTGTCTGTTCAAGCTTATCTTGATTTTCTTCAGGTGACAATGTAGGTTCCATTTGCATGACAAAGGTATTTGTATAGGTTCTATCTAGCTTAAAATTACAAAAAATAAATTCAACAGATTATTCTCCCATCCAGAGTTCCCAAGAACGATCTGCTTGATGTACGAGCATAGCTGATCCATTGGCAATTCCTGCCCCTTGTTTTTTGCCTAATTTTAAGAAAAGAGTCTCTGCTGGGTTGTAGACTAAATCAAATAAAAAGTGCTTTGATGTTAGGGCGTCATAGTTAATTGCCGGTGCGCTATCTACATCAGGAAAGGTGCCCAAAGGGGTGCAATTGATAATGAGTTCGTGGGTGGCGATTAGTTCATCGCTCAAGGCTCCATAATCGATGGCATTTTCTCCGGCTTTGCGGGAAACGTATTGAGGAATGATTCCGCGTTTACGAAGGACATAGTGCACTGCTTTTGAAGCACCTCCAGTGCCCAGTATCAAGGCTTTCTTTGGTTTACCATCATATTGATCAAAGAGCGCACGTTCAAAGCCATAGGCATCGGTGTTGTCGCCGATGCGTTTTCCGTCTTTTGTAAATATAATGGTGTTTACCGCTCCTATTGCTTTTGCCGTGGGGCTTAAAGTATCCATGGCTGGAATGACCTCTTCTTTATAAGGTATCGTGACGTTTAAGCCTTTGAGGTCTGTTCGTTTTATGGTAGCAAAAACTTCTTCAACAGTTGCGCAATCAAAGTTGCGATAATTACAATGAGGGAGGTTTTCTCGTTCAAACTTTTTGGCAAAATAACCAGGAGAAAAAGAATAATCGATATTCTTTCCTAGCAGTCCGAACTTAAGTTTTTTGTTTGTTGCCATAGTGTTCTAAAAGGATTACTACCCCGATGCCCAAAAGTATAAAAAATAGGGTACTTAGCGTTGAAAATAACCTTAGATCAGGAAAGTAATAAGTGTTGTGCGGAGTAGTCGCTAGGCTAAAACCAACATTATCTACAGTGGTTGTTTTTGCTGTCCATGGCCATACCGCGCCTAATGAACCAATGATAAACCCAACCAAAGTCGATATTGTAATGCTTTTGTAGTTTTGAATCAATCGCTCTAAAAGTTTTGAAAAAACCACTAGGCCGATGCTAGACCCCATCGTAAAAAAGATAAATACTCCCAGTAAACGTTGCCTTTCTGGGTCATCTAATCCCCAGCCTTGCCCGCTAATGATATCTTGTAAAGTGAAAAATACAGCATTGACACAATCGACTAAGAGAAGGTTATAATTCCCTAAAATCAAGATCAACAAAGAACCTGATAGACCCGGTAAAGTCATTCCAGCAATACTGACCATCCCACAAAAAATAACAAACAACCAGTGATCATTTTCTGTTCCTGGATTAATCCATAGTAGGGCTACGCCCAAAAGTGTCCCGATAATGCCACTAATGTATTCTTTGTTGCTGTATTGCTGTAAATCCTTCCAGATATAAAAAACAGAGGCAATAATCATCCCGAAAAATGCTCCCAGTACTTGTTGAGGATACTGTTTTAAAAGATAGTCTAACAATAGAGAAACACTAAAAAAACTGAGTCCCACCCCACTAAAAAGCAGGAGTAGAAAAGACGCATTAATATGCTTGTAAAAAGCGATAAAACCTTGACGAAAGAGTATTTTAAAGGCCTTTGCATCTATACGGGAGAAAGAGTAAATTAACTCTTCATAAAAGCCTGCAGCTAAGGCGATAATCCCGCCAGAGACACCAGGGATTTTATTTGCCATGCCCATTACCATCCCTTTTATTACTAGGAGAAAAGCATCTGACCAAGAGCGTTGAGTAGGTAGCATTTTTATTTGTTTATGGCATAACGTTCTAATAAAATCAAGCAAGCTGCCCCTAGGACAATAAGACCAATTGCTATCCCTAATTGAGGGTCGCCTTCAAACGCTAAAGGGTTCGCATTTATAAAGTTAATTTGCTCCCCAATTTTTTCTTCGATTTTCCACGGCCATATTTTGGGCAAAGCCCCAATCATAAAACCAATCAAGACGCTAAGTGTAGCTTCTTTTTTATGGTTGAATAACCATGTCAAAAGACGTGAAAATAACTTTAAACCAACGACAATGCCTAGTCCAATGACCACCACTTTAGTATAAACCGTTTTAAAGTTTGCTAAGTCAAAATCCAAGAGTACAGCAATTGCGCCTTTAATCGTTGCTAAAACTTCTTCATACACCCCTAAAAGAATAAAAATAAAGGCACCTGATATTCCTGGTAAGATCATCGCAATAATCGCAATCATACTAGAGAAAAACAAATACAATAAATTGTTAGAGGTGCTGGCTGGACTAAGCTGAGTGATGCCAAAGGCAATAATAAAACCGATGAAAAGTAAAGCGTAATGACGAAGGGCTTTGAGCGCAAATTGTTTAATCAAGACATAGATGCTGGCGAGGATTAAACCAAAAAAGAATGCCCATAACAAGATGGGTTGATGTTCTAGTAGATAGGTAATTCCTCCTGAAAGAAAGAGGATTCCACTGGCAATCCCTAAAAATAAGGGAAGTAAAAATGGACCGTTCACCGATTGCCAAAAAGCAGTAAAGCCCTCTTTGCGAAGCACTAAAAGTTGTTTGAAATTGAACTGGTCTATACTGGTGATTAATTCCTTGTAGATTCCAGTGATCAATGCCATTGTACCGCCAGAAACCCCCGGGACGATGTCTGCCGCTCCCATAAGCAACCCTTTGAAATAGAGCAAAACAGCTTTGCGCATAATGTATTTTGATTAAATATGATCTAGTATTACTGTTGAAGTAATTGAATTAGTTGAGGGAATAAGTCCAAAACTTCTTTGGGCAAACTAGTGTAGTTGCTTTTAATGTTCTGCAAATAATATTCCATTTCAATGGTTTTGCCCATTTTATGAAAACATCCAGCAATTTTGAAATCTAAGGCGATTTCTTCGGGGTAGAACTCTTTGGCTTGTTGTCCTATGGTATGAGCTTTTTCCCATTCCTGTAAAAAGATTAATGTGTCTAGCCAGTCGATCCAAATCGAAAGCTCATAGTTCCCTAATTCTATGGTGTTTTGAAAAGCAATTTCTGCTTCTCCATATTTCCCTAATTCTTTATTGAGTAAGGCACTTCTTTTCCAGTAACTAATATAGTTTTCATTAATCTGGAGAGCCTTATCACAGTAGTATAAAGCTTTTGAAGGGTTTTGCTTTGTGATGTAGAAATCAATGATACCTGTCCAAGCTTTTTCATAAGAAGGATCCTCGTTAATCCCTTTTTTGAAATATTGTAAGGACAATTGATCATTGCCCAAATGTTGATGACAACTCGCTATTCTAATATTGAGGTAAGCAGAGGGGTCCTCTAATCTCGCAGCAATTTCATAGTTTTCAATGGCTTGATTGATACGCCCCATACTTTCGAGCAATTTGGCTTTTTCAATATACGCCCCGGTAAAAGTATCCTCACTAATTATAGCAAAGTCAAAAGCACTTAAGGCCTCTTCTTTTTGACCTAGAATTAAGTATTGTTTTCCGCTTTCTAGCCAGGCAATTTCGTTGTAAGGATTTGTCTCTAGCACTTTATTTAAAACATCGAGTGCCTCGCGATTTGCTTTTAGGTAATCTAAGCAAAAGAGTAAGTTATACAACATTTGATAATCCTCTGGATCTTCTTCAATACAAAGGCGGAAGTATTTTTTTGCTTCGGTATAATTTTCTAGCACCATATATTCCATGGCTAATAAAGACCATATTTCATGGGGATCGTCTGCCTGTTCAAGGCCTTTAAATAAAAATCCTATCGCAGTTTGATGGTTCTTTCCTTTAGAGAATATGGCGGCCTTCTGGATGTAAATTTCTTGATTGCTAGGTTCCATCTCTTCGATGGTATCTAATAACTGAATTGCTTCTTCGTATGCATCGTCAAAAATCAATAATTCTGATTTAAGCAATAATAGATCGATGTGAAAAGGATGCTGATTGATGCTCATTTGCAAGGCCTTTTTAGCCAGATTAATTTCGCCGGTATCGATATAAAATTGAATGATGGTTTCAAACTCAACCGCGTCAAAGAAGTAGACCTGATTGGTCTTGAGCATTTGCTCAAATCTAGTTACGGGTGCGTCAGAATTTTGAGAAAATTCACGAAACATACATATTGTATTAGTTATATTAAATTTAGCAACTAAGTGGTTGATTTTTAAATTAAACCCACTATTGTTTTTAACAAATTAATTAACAAACTATAGAAGCTCGTCTAATGCCTTTAAGAGTATAGCACAACCTTTTTTAATTTCTCTATGGCTAATGTTGAGGGGAGGAGAGATTCTCAAGCCTTTTTTCTCCCATAAAAGGAAAAATAAAATAAGGCCTTTCTCAAGACAAGATTGTACCACAACTGGAACATCTTCTTCTTTTTCTAAAATAGGGGCGAGCATTAAACCTCTACCGTTGATTTTTTTAATTTTTGGGTGAACCAATAATGCGCGAAAGAGCTGTTCCTTTTCGTTGATTTGATTCATTAATTTTTTTCGATAAATCGTTTCAACTGTGGCTAGAGCTGCTGCAGCAATGACTGGATTACCGCCAAAAGTGGTGATGTGCCCCAGACTGGGCTGGTGGGTTAGCTGTTCCATAAAAGATGGTGAGCTACAAAAAGCACCGATGGGCATACCGCCTCCTAATCCTTTTCCAATGACTAAAATATCTGGTGTAATCCCATAGTGTTCAAAAGCAAAAAATTTGCCTGTTCGTCCTATCCCTGGTTGGATTTCGTCCAGAATTAAAAGTGCTCCTACTTCTTCACAGCGCGCTTTAACCTTTTTTAAATAGTCGTTTTCTGGGGTTATAAATCCTGCTCCACCTTGAATGGTTTCTAAAACGACTGCTGCTGTGTTAGGATTAATTTTATCAAGCTCAGCTGTGTCGTTAAAAGCAATAAAATCTACCTCGTTTAACAAGGGATGGTATCCTTTCTTTTGCGCTTCTACACCTAATAAGCTCAAGGCCCCTTGTGTGCTCCCGTGATAGGCTTGTTTTGCAGCGACAAAGCCTGTTTTCCCAGTAACCCTTTTGGCCAATTTCATTGCGCCTTCTATGGCTTCTGTTCCAGAATTTGTCAGATAAGTCACTTCAAGGGATGGAGGGAGCTGTTGCGCTAACAGTTTGCACAGTGCCACCGCCGGAGACTGGGCATATTCTCCATACACCATGACATGCAGATAACGATTAAGTTGTTTTTTCATGGCGCGAACCACAGCAGGATGTCGATGTCCTAGGCTACAAGCAGACACTCCAGCGACAAAATCTAAATGCTTTTTCCCCTTTCGATCGATGATATAACTCCCTTTTGCCCGCTTGACTTCCATTCCCATAGGGTAGGGGGTAGTCTTAGCTTGATATTTTAAGAAGTCATCACGCAACATAACAGTAGGGGTTTAATCTTTTTTGAATAAATCCTCGAGGGTCTTTGGACGTTCGTCCTCCCGCCACAAAAATCCTTCTAACTTTCTCAGGTTAGGGTCTAATTCTTTTTCGGGATATACATCTCCTTCTGGGCTAACATAAAAGGAAATATCTTCAATTTCGTTCTCCTTGAATTGAATGTTTAAGGCACTGCAGATCGTTTTGTCTATGCCGACTAATTCACCCGCATCTGAGTATAAGTAATATAAAACCTGGGTGTTTTTTATCACGTCTAACACATTGAGTGCACCGTCTAAGAAATCCCCATATAATTCTTTTCCAACAATTTGATTGTAGCCATTGTTACTTAAACTGTCTTTTTCAATGATAAAGGCGTTGCCAAAAATAAAGAGTGAATCCAGTTTTTTTGTCTCAAAGTCTGTTTTCATGTAGATCACATCACCACTCATCTGACTCTCGTTAAACCACATTACAGGATTTCTTGCGTTCTTTTCATCTTGCGAAAGTACTTGTTCTTCTTTTTTGCTCAGGGGGCGTTTTAACAATTCGATTCTTCCTATGGTTTCATCTAAATAAAGGGAGTCAGATTTACCTCTTAGATCCCTTTTAAGGATTTTAACACCGTAGTAGCCTCTTAATATTCTCGCTTCAGAAGGGCCAGTTCCAATAAGGGTATCGGCGTGGATGTAAAGCGAGTCATTTTCTATGATGTTGATGGCTAGGGCTTTTCTTGTGATTATCGCTGAATCGCTGGCTTTAAATATTTCGGCATAATTGCCTCTAATGATCGATTGGTTAATGGTATCTGTGACTTCAACTTTGTTTGATGCAGCGGCATAGTTTCGTTCGTTTTCAAAATAGAGACTATCCCCGTTGATGATTTTATTATTGTAAAGGATTTCGGCATTTTTTTTAAAATAGCCCTGCTGCGTATTGGTGTCATAAAAGCCTTGCTCGCAGTAAATGTCATAATCTTGTCCAATGATTTTTGTAGGTCCATAGAGATAGGCCTTATTGGATTCTGTATAATAATCTAATTGACTAGAGGTGACTTTGTATTCGGGGTTATTGATGCGAACATTTGAAAGAAAGCGATATTTCTTTTCTTTCATGTAATACTTTCCGCGGTTACTTTTAAGAATACTAGCACTGTCGATAATTGTCCCTGGGGTTTCGTAATAGGCTAGATCATCAAGACGGTCGAGAAATAGGGTGTCTGTCTCAAGGGTCATGTCAGGCTGCTTTAAAAAAACATCCCCCCATGCTTTTGCTTTGCCAGTTTCTCCATCATATTCTAGGTAGTCACTGGTCATTCTTAGACTATCCCCTTGAGTAAAGACGACCTCACCTTCTGCTTTAAAAGCATTTTTTTTTGAGTAGAAAAAGGACTTATTGGATTCGATTAATGCCCCTTCGTGAAATAGTTTAACGCGTATATTTCCTTTTTTTAGGAGAATATTTGCTCCGGGGAAATTGGCTTCATCTTTTCCAAAAGAGCCAGCTTGTTGGATTTGTATGATTTTTTTTTCTTGACCATAAACAAGTCCTCCCCAAAGGAAAAAACTACTAAATACAAGAAGTGAAAATAGTTTTTTCACATCAACCATTGTTTATCTAAAGATGGTCTGTTTTCTATCTGGCCCTAACGATACAATCTTGATAGGTGTTTCTAATTCTTTTTCAAGATAAGCGATATAATCGTTAAATGTAGCTGGAAATTCTGCCTCACTAGACATCTGGGTTAAATCTTCTTCCCAGCCTGGTAACTCAATATATTGCGGCGTTACATTTTCTGGTTCAATTGAGAAGGGGAGGTGATCAATGATACCGTCTTTAGTTTTGTAAGCAGTACATACTTTTATGGTAGGGAAACCAGAAAGCACATCGCCTTTCATCATCATTAATTGTGTCACACCATTTACTCTAATCGCATATTTTAAAGCAACTAGGTCAATCCATCCACAACGTCTAGCGCGTCCTGTGGTTGCCCCAAATTCTTTTCCTACACGTCCCATAGTTTCGCCTACTTCGTCAAAAAGTTCTGTAGGGAAAGGGCCGCTTCCCACTCTTGTGGTATAGGCTTTAAAAATTCCAAAAACATCTCCCACAGCGTTAGGTGCAATACCTAAACCAGTACAAGCCCCCGCTGCAGTAGTCGTAGAAGAGGTAACAAAGGGATAGGTCCCAAAGTCAATATCGAGTAAGGATCCTTGTGCGCCTTCGGCTAAAATCTTTTTATTTTCTTTTTGTGCGGTATGCAAAAAGTTTTCGCTGTCGATTAACGGAAGCGCTTTTAGTGTTTCAAGACTTTCAAAAAAGGTCGCTTCTAAATCGGTTAAGTCATATTCTAGGCTGCTGTCATAATTAGCGAGCATTTTAAGATGCTTATTCTTTAGGGTATTATACCTACTCTTCCAGTCATCGAGTAAAATGTCACCTACGCGAATTCCGTTTCTACCCGTTTTATCCATGTAAGTTGGTCCAATCCCTTTAAGGGTAGAACCGATTTTTGCTTTTCCTTTTGCTGCTTCAGAAGCGGCATCAAGTAATCTATGGGTCGGTAAAATAAGGTGTGCCTTTTTTGAAACATATAGTTTCTTAGCAAAGTCGATATTAAATCCGTCAAGTTTATCTAATTCGCCTTTAAAAATAACAGGATCAATTACAACTCCATTCCCGATAAGGTTAATCGCCGAGGGGTGAAAAATTCCAGAGGGGATGGTGTGCAAAACATGAGAGATACCATCAAATTTTAGTGTGTGACCGGCATTAGGTCCTCCTTGAAAACGAGCGATGATATCATAATCTGTGGTTAGGACATCAACAATTTTTCCTTTTCCTTCGTCTCCCCATTGGAGTCCGAGCAATAAATCAACCGACATATGTGAGTGGGTATTTAAGATTCTTTTTTAGTGCCGTAAAAGTATAAAGAATGGTGATGAATATCAACATTAAATACTTCTTCGATGGTTTTTTTTATCGACTGTATACGTGGATCACAAAATTCTTTTACTTCTCCCGAGTCAGTCAGGATAATGTGATCGTGTTGTTTGTCAAAAAACGATTTTTCGTATTGTGCTTGCGCACCAAATTGGTGTTTTCTAATCAAACCAGATTCGATCAATAAATCAACCGTATTGTAAAGCGTTGCCCTGCTAACACGATAGTTTTTATTCTTCATCATGATGTATAATGATTCAATATCAAAATGCCCTTGATGTTCATAAATCTCGTGTAGGATGGCAAATCGCTCTGGAGTTTTGCGGTGCTTGTGTTGATCAAGAAAATTGATAAACACATTTTTAACGATTTCTTGTTGATCTTTTGATTCTGCCATATCACATTAAATCTACCGTAAAGGTACTGTTTCTTTTACTAATGACGTCCTACTTTCTCAATTCCAGCAATTTTTAAGAGTTGTTGTTTGAGTTTTTTTAATGTCCCTTTATTATTTACGCGCATGGTGATGACGCCTTTGAACAATTCTTCGTCGGTATAAAAGTTGATTTTTTTAATATCAATATTCATATTGTTTGAAATCACACGGGTTACTTGATTCACTAGCCCCTTTTGATCAATTCCTGTTAAAACAAGTTCTGCTGTAAATTCTTGTTCACTTGAATCTACCCACCATGCCGGCACTATGCGATAGGCAAAATTAGACTGTAGTGCAACGGCATTAGAACAGTTGTGCTGATGTACTTTTATACCTTCATTAATGGTTACAAAACCAAAAACCTTATCGCCAGCAATAGGATTACAACAGGGAGAAAGTTTGTAAGGAAGCTCTTGCTTTTCTTTTCCAAAAACGAGTTTGTCATACTTAGAGACGAACTCTTCACTCTCTGTAATTTTTGGCTTTGGCCTGCCTGCTAAACGTTTTTTAAAGAAGTTTAAGAAGGTGTTATTATAGGTAGTGGCAAATTCTTTTAATTTGCGGTTATCGATTGTACCTAAACCTATGCGATAAAAAAGATCTAAACTTGAGTTGACTTTAAAGTAAAGGATCAACTGACGAATGGATCTTTCGTTCATATTGATCCGCATATGTTTGAGTTTTCTTCTCAGGATTTCTTTTCCTTCTTCGGCTATTTTCTTTTTTTCTTCGTTTAAGGAAGCTTTAATTTTATTTCTCGCCCTTGATGTAATGACAAAATCTAACCAGTTTGCGGTAGGCTTTGCATTTTCTGAGGTGATGATCTCGACAGAATCCCCACTTTTAAGTGTTCTTGATAGCGGAACTAATTTTGCATTTACTCTAGCACCGCGCGTTTTTGATCCAATTTCTGTATGGATGGCGTAAGCAAAGTCTAAAGCAGAAGATCCTTGTGGCAATGATTTTAAATCTCCGTGTGGTGTAAAGACAAAGATTTCGTCGGCATATAAGTTGAGTTTGAAATTTTCAACAAAATCAACTGCGTTAGAATCTTTTGATTCAAGGACTTCTTGTAAGCGATTTAACCAGGCATCTATTCCGGTATCACTTTCTTCTCCTTGTTTATAGCGGTAGTGCGCAGCATAGCCTTTTTCGGCGATCTCGTGCATGCGTTCAGAACGTATTTGAACTTCAACCCATTTGTTGTTTGGTCCCATCACAGTAATGTGCAGGGATTCATATCCGTTTGATTTAGAAGAGGAGATCCAATCCCTTAAACGGGTGGGGTTAGGCGTAAAGTAATCGGTAATAATCGAGTAGATTTTCCAGGCCAAAAACTTCTCGTCTTTAGGGTCGGATTTATACACGATTCTAATGGCAAATTTGTCATACACCTGCTCATAGCTGATGTTTTGATTTTGCATCTTTTTATGAATCGAAAAGATTGATTTGCTTCTACCTTGAATAAAATAGCCAAGATTTTCTCTATCGAGGGACTCTTTTACAAGGTTTGAAAAAGACTTAATGTATTGCTTTTGCTCTTCTTGACTCTCTTCAATTTTATTTTTTATGGCATCAAAACGGTTGGGTTCTGTGTATTTTAAACTCAGATCTTCTAATTCTGTTTTGATGTTATACATCCCTATTCTATGGGCAATGGGTGCATAGATATAAAGGGTTTCAGAGGCGATTTTAACTTGTTTGTACTCTGGCATCGCATCCATGGTTTGCATATTGTGCAAACGATCGGCTATTTTGATGATAATAACCCTGATATCATCATTAAGGGTTAAGAGCATTTTTCTAAAGTTCTCTGCCTGTAGAGAAATATCCGTATCCTTTTTTAAATGGGAGATTTTTGTGAGTCCATGTACAATTTTGGCAACTGTGTTGCCAAAGAGACGCTCAATATCGTTAAGGGTATATTCTGTATCCTCTACCGTATCATGTAAAAGCGCTGCTGCGATTGAAGTAGCGTCAAGACCAATTTCTGAAGCAACTATTTTTGCCACCGCAATAGGGTGAAAAATATAGGCTTCTCCAGATCTTCTTCTTTGATCTTTATGTGCGTCTACAGCAGTATTAAAGGCAAGCCGAATCAGTTTTTTATCTTCCTTAGTGAGTTGTAAATAACTGATCCTTAACAGTTCTTTGTACTGTTTTGCGATTTCTTTATTTTCTATTTCTTCATCAACAAGCATAGTAGAAATTTACGCATTTCTTTTGAATCCAAAGACCTTTTCGCTTTAGTTTCTTTGTCTCTGAACCTCTGCAAGTATAATGCCAGCTGCAACAGAAACATTTAGAGAGTCGTTTTGCCCTAACATGGGGATGATGATATTAGTACTTTTTTGCTTTAACCATGCTTCGCTTAATCCATCGCTTTCTGTTCCCACAGCGATTGCGGTGGGATGGGTAAAATCAAATTGAGTATATGCTTTTGCCGTTTCTGTCAATGCAGCACTGTATACATTGATCTTATTTTGTTCTAAAAACTGAAAGCTTTCCTCTAGGGTAGCAGTTACAATTGGGACAGAGAAGATACAACCCACGCTAGAACGTATAACATTTGGATTATACAAGTCTGTCTTTGCATCCACGATGAGAAAGCAATCGACGCCCATGGCATCTGCAGTACGTAATAATGCCCCTATATTCCCCGGTTTTTCTGGGGCTTCTGCGATAAGGATAAAAGGCTTTTTACTAGGGTGCTGAAAAGTGTCAAATCCATGCGATTTACATTGAGCAATGGCAATTGCTTTTGATGTTTTGCGGTAACAATAGCGTTCAAATAAAGCAGAAGACACCGAGATCATATCGGTGTCAACACTTATTTTATTTGATAAATCACTTGCTAGATCTTCTTTTACAAAAACGGTTTCTAATTGATAGCCACCATTGATGGCATGTTCTATTTCCTTTAAACCTTCAATTACAAAAGCATTTTCCAGACGCCTTTTTTTGGCTTTTTCTTGTAAAGCTTTTAAGCGTTTTAGATGATTGTTTTGTGCGCTAGAAAGATGTAGCATTTATTGTCTTGAGAATTTTTCCATATAGCGTTTCCACAACGCCGTTTGATGGGTTTCTAAGCTTAGTGCTCTACCTTGAATAAAGGCATGGCTAAGTTGATTAGTTCGCATGTCTAACGCGTCTCCTTTTGCGACAAATAGGGTTGCGTCTTTTCCTACGCTTAAGCTTCCTAATTGTTCGTCAACACCTAATATCTTAGCAGCATCAAGGGTGATCATCTGTACTGCTTTTTCTTTCTCTACTCCATAAGCAGCAAATGTTCCTGCATAGAAGGGAAGATTACGTGTATTCATTCTTTCCATACGTCCACTTACATCAATGGTGATGGTCAAACCAGCATCGAGTAATATTTTTGCCATTTTAAAAGGAAGCTTTACATCTTCATCTTCAGTACTAGGTAAACGGTGTGGTCGTGAAACAATCACAGGAATAGCATGCTTTTTTAAGAAGCTTGTAATTAGATGTGCGTCATTTCCTCCAACTAAAACAATGTTGTCAATCCCGTGCTTTTTTAACATAGTGATCCCGTCAAGGATTTGTCTTTTTTCTTTGGCGTGCAGGTAAATTTTTTGTGATCCATCAAATGTACCTTTAAGTGCCGCATGGGGGAGGTGTTCTTTTTTGGCGTTAGCCTTATATGTTTTTGCTTCGGCTAAATAATCCTCTAGCTCTGCTGTTCTTTTGCGATAGTTTTTTTGATCATAAATTAACGGGTCTTCTCCTTTGCTGCGGTTGCCTCTGCGATAGGTGCGCGGCCAGTAAATGTGCATTCCCTCATCGACTTTAATTCCAGCATCTTCCCAGTTCCATGCGTCGAGTTGAACGATAGAAGAGCTTCCAGCAATGCGCCCTCTAGTAGGAACAATTTGTGCTGTTAGAATCCCATTAGGACGAAGAGACTCTACTACTTTAGATTCTGCGTTATAGGCAATAATTGTGCGAATATTAGGCAAGAATGTCCCTATTTCATTTAGGTCATTAGTAGGGCGAATAGCATCGATTTCAACCATCCCTACTGTGCTGTTTGCAGCAATAAAACCAGGGTAAACGTGTTGACCATCTACATCGACAGTTTTGTCATAAGTCTTTTGTTGTGCCCCTGTTTTACCTACTTCGAGAATTTTTCCATCGGCGATCCCGATCATTCCATTTTCGATCACAGTCCCATCCCCGATATGCAGGGTTGCTCCTTGAATAAGGAGAGAAGCAGCCTGATCTGCTGCAGGGGTTTGTTGTGCCTGGACCATTAGGCCGAGACAGAATAGCAATAGTGTATATAATGATTTTTTCATCTTAATATGTTTTAGTCTAGCGTTTCACAATGAAATTCTCTGGCTTGTTTTTTCGGCGCTTTTTTAGTGGGAGCCCCACCATTTTTAGCCACAACCATTTGTTGAATTAGTTGATTGCGCTCTTGTTGAATTATATCGACTTGTGCAGTTGCTCTATCAAGTTCATAGTAGAAAACACCTTCTATCATGGTCTTTTCTGCAACGGCATAAATAGACATAGGGTGGTTGTTCCATAAAACTAAATCTGCAGATTTACCTACTTTCACACTCCCCACTTTATCGTCAATATGCAATAGCTTTGCAGGGTTAAGGGTGACAAACTTCCAGGCGTCTTCTTCAGATACTCCACCGTATTTTACTGCCTTTGCCGCTTCCTGATTTAGGCGTCTTGACATTTCAGAATCATCTGAGTTAAAGGCTACTGTAACCCCTTGACTGTGCATAATCGCACCATTATAGGGAATGGCATCGTTTACTTCGAATTTATATGCCCACCAGTCTGAGAAGGTTGAACCTCCCACGCCGTGTTCTTTCATCTTATCGGCTACTTTATACCCTTCTAAAATATGTGTAAATGTATTGATGGTTACACCAAAGCGTTCTGCGACCTTCATCAACATATTGATTTCACTTTGAACATAGGAGTGACAAGAAATAAAACGTTTGCCTTCTAAAATTTCGACAAGGGTCTCCATTTCAATATCATAACGTGGTGCAAGGGTTCTCGCTTTTGTTTTTCTAGGCAATGCCTTGTAAGCCTTCCAGTTTTCTTGATACTCTTTGGCTCTTTGGAAATAATCTACAAAGACTTGTTCCACACCCATACGCGTTTGTGGAAAACGGTTGTAGCTAGGCCAGTTAGATTGCTTTACGTTTTCCCCTAGGGCAAACTTGATATAGGGATCTGCCCCTTGATACAATAGATTCTCTGCCGATTCTCCCCAGCGTGGTTTGATAATGGCTGATCTCCCCCCAATAGGGTTCGCTGATCCATGTAGGATTTGTAAAGTTGTCACTCCACCAGAAAGGTTGCGATAAAGGTTAATGTCATCTGGATTAATGACATCTTCTATGGTTACTTCTGCCGAAGAATTGTGTCCACCTTCATTGATGCTAGACGCACCGATATGAGAGTGTTCGTCAATAACACCACTGGTTAAATGTTTTCCTGTAGCGTCTATTTCTTTAACGCCGTCTGCACTAAGGTTTTCTCCAATGGCCTTAATTTTTCCATTTTCCACCCACACATCTGTATTCTTTAAAATACCCTCTGCTTCATTTGTCCAAACTGTCGCATTTTTAAAAATAACATTTTGTGCTTGTGGGAGTTGGCTAAAGCCAAAACCATTATTTGGAAAAGTAACTGCTACAGGAGCAGGATAATTGTTTTCTTTTTTTGCAGGGGTTTTAGCCGCTATAGCTTCTTCAAAATGTGCCATCCATGTGATGGATTTACTGTCAAAAGAAGTTCCACTCCCTTCCAGGTGTTTAGGGTTGGTTATTTTTGCTGATAGTTGTGAATAGGTTTTGTCTTCGTTTTGAATTTGAAGACTAATCCACCCATCTTTATAGGTCGCCTTTGTTTTTAGCTTAACAGAGTCTTTTTTGACTGTAGCAGCGATTTTTGAAATACTGTTTTTGATTTCGAGGGATAGTTTTTGCTCTTGAAACATCAAGCTGTATTTTCCATCGATATTAAGGGCTTCATTATGGATGATTCTATGGCGATTGCCTTGTACCCAGTTTTCTTCAATTTTAGTAGCATCATCAAATAAAGGACCGCTGGTAACAATAAAATTCGCAAAAGCATCTTTTTTTAATGCTCCTAAAGCATTTTGTTGGTTTAGCATTTTTGCCGGTACAGTAGTTAAGGCAGCTAGAGCGGTTGATTCATTTAAACCATAGGCTACTGCCTTTTTAAGATTAGCAAAAAAGCTGGTTTTTTTAGAAAGACCATAAGTTGTTAAGGCAAAAGGGATTCCTGCTTTGGCAACCATAGCTGGGTTTGCTGGTGCTTGATTCCAATAACGCATGTCGCTTAAGGCGATTTTTTGTGTACTTACAGGATCGCTAACATCATAGGCCTTTGGAAAATTAAGCGGAATCAATAGTCGTGCGTTAACATCTTTTAGGGCGTTTAAATGCTCGTATTCTTTTCCGCTAGCAGTAATGATAAAGGGGAGTTTAAACTCTTTCCCGATTTTTGCTGCACGGGCAACATCTAATTTATTTTTTGCTTCAAAAATAGCCGGTAAACCAGCATTTTGATTGTGCGCTTGTAAGGCGAGGTCTGTATTTTTAGCCCCTCCTTTTTTATACCAATCTGCATCGTGAAAAAACTGTCTTAACAAAGCCATTGCTCCCATGATTGATCCTGGATAATATTGTCCAGAAAGACTGCTTTTTGAGAAGGAATAATGTTGTGCTGCAGCTTCATCTATTAATCGTTGCGCATCACTCTTTTGATCGTTTAGTGCAACGAGTACACTTGTACCTCTATGTATTCCTTCTGCGCGATGCGCATTAACCACACCAAAACCAGCTTTACGGTAAGCTTCTGCCGCTGCTTTTTTATAACTGTAGTCTTCAATACTATTGTAATCACTAATCATGTGATCATTCCAGTAATAACCTTCACGTTTATTTTCGTACTGTGTACTGCGACCTCTTCTGCTGCTTGTCCCTTTGCTTTTTAGTCCAAAGGAACTGTGTAATTCTATAAAAGAGGCATAGATATGTTTTCCGCTAAAATCATGCACTTGGGTATTTTCAGGTAAATTAACCGTTTGTCCCATGGCAATAATTTTTCCTGCCTTAAATAAAAGGGTTCCTTTCTCTATGCTTTTGTTAGGAGAAGGATGTAGGGTTGCATTAACAATTGCTTGATAATGTGATTCGGTGGTTTTAACACCACTATTTGTGGGAAAGTAGTCCTGACTAAATCCACAAAAACTGGCTGCAAAAAAGAGCAGCAGTAGTTTGAATTTCATATGAGTAATTTTTCTCCAAACTACGAATTATTTCTCAAATGAAGCGCCATTGTCATTTTCTTTAAAATGCGCGATAAGCAGACTTACCACAGCATTATAAGATTGAATTCCTTGACGTTGATTATTCGCTTTTAGATAGCGATCATAGGATTGCTTAAATAGCGGTTCAAAAGGGTTTTTATGCTTACGCCAAAAGGCGGAAGACGCTTCAAAATTCGCTAAAATCCCGGGATATAAACTACATAGGATTTCTCTCGCAACAGTGGGGTTAGCTTTGTATAACTCACTATAGGTATAGCGAAACCCAAAAAGAACAGCTGCATATTGCATATCGAGATCAGGGTGTTTGTAGCATTCTAAAAAGCCAATAAAATTCGCATCGTTTTCTGCGGCATAACCGCGTTGATGTGCCATTTCATGTGCAGCCGTTAGGGGGAGGTTGATCTTTGGGATTGCTCCGTTTACTTGTGCCTCGAGGGTAAAGGGATTTAAGTAACCAGAAAAACCCATATAAGAAAGCGGAAGGCTAAAGAGTGATATTTTTGCTTTCCCAATTTGATCGCTATCAGCGGTGTTTTTTACGCGTTCAATGATCTCTTTTTTACTACCTTGAAGTTCTACCGCTAGACTGTCGTATTGACTTAATTGAACATGTAATTGATTGCTTTTTTCAGCAAAAAAACGATTCATGCTAATCAATTCATCCTCTGTGTAATTTTTAGTTTCGCTTAAAAGAGGACTGCGGTAATAGTTTAGCCCCCACGAAAGTTGGAACCACAGTAATAATATCAAGCCGCTGGTGAGTAACTTTAATAAGAAGGTAGGCCAGTTATTCCACTTTATTTTTTTGAGTAAATAAAGTAGGAATAGGAAAGTAAATCCATAGGCTATATCGCCAAAAGAGAAAGGCAAAAGATTAAAAAAGGGCGCTCTAAGTTTATATAAAAGTGGATACAGTTTATTGCTGTAAAATAAGTCAACTTGCAGCGGAAAGTTTTTTGCATAGGTGATGATTGCATAGAGTAAGAATGCAAGTAGGGCATTTAACTTTAGAAGGGTTTTTGTTTTCATGCTACAAAAAACCCACCGCTAGGGTGGGTTAAATCTAAAGGCTGTTTTTTTTATTCGATTAGCTCGACTATTTTGACTTCAAAAATCAAATTGGCTTTTGCAGGAATACCGCGTCCACCTTGCTCACCATAGGCGATATTATAGGGAAGGAATAAAGTCGCTTCATCTCCAACATTTAATTGCTGGATTCCTTCTTTAAACCCTTCTATCATTGCAGCTCCTTCGCTTACATCTGCAGGAAGCGGTTGATAAGCATTGGCTAGTTTTCTTTGTTCGTTGACCATCCCTAGCTCTTCTGCTGTTTCAAGCATTGAGGTTTCTAAAAGGGTTCCGTCTTCAAAATAAACAGCATAATGTGTTAAGGCTTTGTAGGTGGTGCTTACTGCAGGCCCTTCTCCTTTTTTAGTGATTAGGATTTGTAAACCAGAGGCAGTGGTTTTAGCCTCTGCTTTTTGATTGTCAAATTTCTCTAAGCTTTTCAATTTCCCAAGGGCAACTTTTTCTTCTTGCTCTGCTTTTTGTTGTTCCATTGAATTAAAGTATTCTCCAAAAACCTTAGGGGCATCAAAACTTTTGGCTTCGCCTCCTTTTCTAATAATGGTAACTTTTTTGATGGTGTCATTTTGCACAATGCTATCCACCACTTCTTGACCAGAAACGACCGCGCCAAAAACAGTATGCTTGCCATCTAACCACGGCGTGGCAACATGGGTGATAAAGAACTGACTTCCATTTGTTGCTGGGCCAGCATTTGCCATAGAAAGTACACCAGGGCCATTGTGGGTTAAGTCTGTGATTTCGTCATCAAAACGATAACCAGGACCACCAGATCCTGTCGCAGTAGGGTCTCCCCCTTGAATCATAAAGTTATCCATCACTCTGTGGAATACAATCCCTTCGTAGTATTTTTTTCCTTTGAACTGTTCGCTAACAAATTCGTTTTCTCCTTCTGCTAAGGAGACAAAATTTGCTACGGTAATCGGGGTTTTATCATGTGCTAAAGAAACAATTATTGATCCTTTTGAGGTTTCAATATCTGCGTATAAACCATTGTCAAGATCAGGGTATTGTGATGCACAACCTATAGTGAGGAGGATGGCAAAAAGGATAAGGCTTAGTTTTTTCATTTTATCGGTATAAGTTTATGTTCAAATTTACTTTATTATTTTGAATCCTTAGAAGTACTTACTTTTTTTAAATCTTTTAGTTGTAGAGTAAATCTTAGGGGTTGATTGATCCCAATCTTATCGCCATCTCCTTGATAGCCGTAGCCTAAATAGGACGGCATAAGAAAAACACCAATATCTCCTACACTTAAGTCTTTGACCGCATAGCGCAAAGCGGGTAATAATTCCTCTTTATCGACCAAATAGTCGACAGTGCCTAATTCCATTTCGTCATAAATAATACTACCTTCAAGGGTTTGTATGGTATAATTGAATTTGACCATATCACCACGAGTAGGTTTTGCAGTTGCTTGGGTTTTATTTTTGTAGGCGAACCAATACCCTAGTGGAGAGGAATAATAGGTTAAAGTGCTGTCTTTTTCAATGGTTTTCTTAAACAGTTCTTGTTGTTGGGCATTGATCTTTTTATTGCGGTCAATGGACTGCCCCATTCCCTTATCATTACTGCGATAGATGGGTTTTCTAGCTTCTTGTTCTGCGCAAGCAACCAATAAAAATAGTCCGATTAGTAGTAGGCTTTTTTTCATTGTAGTAAAGGGGTGTTTGCAAGGATGGCTTTTTCGAGTTTTGCACGAGTGTCTTCCAGAGAATCAGTTGACATTCCTCCAGCAGCGTTAAAGTGTCCCCCGCCGTTAAAATGTTTTCTTGCAAAGGTGTTTACATCAAAGTCTGCTTTTGATCGAAAAGACATTTTAATGATTCCTTCTTGTTTATTTTCGATCATTATGACCGCTAATTTGATGCCGTCGAGGCTTAAGCCATAATTGACAAAACCTTCTGTATCTCCTTTTTGGAAATCACATGAATTGAGTTCTTCTTGACTCAAGGTGGTGTAAACGGCTGCTAATTGATCCACCCGCTTTAAGTTGTTTAAGGTGATTCCTAGCAATTGTAATCGCTCAAAGCGATAGCTGTCGTAGATGTTTTGATGAATGATGGTATGATCAACCCCTAATTCCAATAAGTGGGCAACGATTTTATGGGTAGTTGCTGTTGTAGAAGAAAAACGGAAAGAGCCACTGTCTGTCATCATCCCCGTGTAAAGACATGTTGCGATGCTTTTATCTAGGAGAGATTTATCCCAGTTAGCTAAAACATTAAAAACCATTTCACAGGTTGAACCGATGCTGGGGTCAGAGTACTTAAGTGTTGCATAAGACTGCGGCGCTTCATGATGATCTATCATGACGATAGGGGTAGCGGTTTTCACTAATAATTTATCTATAGGGCCAATTCTGCCCAAAGCATTAAAGTCAAGGGTGAAAAAAACAGTAGCCTCAGCGATTAGTTTTTCACAAGCTTCTGAGGTTTTGCTAAAACAGTGAATCTGTTCTTGCCCTGGGAGCCATTCGAGAAATTTGGGATATTCATTAGGAGAAATAATATGACAATTATGCCCTTCTTTTTTTAAAAAATGCCAAAGCGCTAGGGTGCTACCTAAAGCATCACCATCTGGGTTTTTATGAGGGAAAATGACACAATCTTGTGGGCTGGATAGCAACTCTTTAAGTTGCGTTGTAAATTCTTTATACATAACGGCTCAAATATACCAAACCTAGGAGAGTAATGAAAACAAAAGCATTTGAATAATAAAAGGGCAGCGGGATAGAAACAGAGATATTTTGTTACATTTGCAGCACAAAAAAAGACTATGATAACGAATAGAACATTTACTATGATCAAGCCTGATGCTGTTGAAAACGGACATACAGGAGCCATCTTAGAAAAAATCACTGCGGCAGGTTTTCGTATTGTTGCATTGAAAAAAACACAACTTTCAAAGGCAGATGCCGAAACTTTTTACAGCGTTCACAACGAGCGACCATTTTTTGGCGAGCTAGTTGAATTTATGACACGTGGGCCTATCATTGCTGCAATCTTAGAAAAAGAGAATGCTGTAAATGATTTTAGAACCCTTATCGGTGCGACTAATCCCGCAGACGCTGCAGAAGGAACAATTCGTAAACTCTATGCCACTTCAATGGGAGAGAACGCAGTTCACGGTTCAGATAGCGACGAGAATGCTGCCATCGAAGGAGCATTTCATTTTTCTGGAAGAGAAATTTTCTAGCGTAAAATAATTTTTTGAATCTCATCAGATCCTAAAGCATCGTTTAGATGTTTTAGGATTTTTTCTTTTCCATAAGAGAGTTCTTCTCGCAATGGAGCAGAGGTCAGTTGAATGTAAAGGGTTTTTCCTCTTAACGAAATTTCTTGTGTATATTGACTCACATTAGCCCCAACAGTTTCCTCCCAGGCTTGTTTTACTTTTAATTGATTAAGTCCTTTAGCCAGGTTTCTTTGTTCTGTGATTTGTTGTAAAACAGCGTTGATCGGTTGTGGTTCAAAAGAGCGTTTTTTCTTAGACATTATAGGGTGATTTTTTGGTGGCGCTTATAATGATAAGATTTCTCTGAATGAAAAAGGATTAATTCTGTTGCATTGAGTTTAGTTATTTCTTCTTCCCATTCTTCTAAAGCATTAAAGAATTGAATGAAATATTTTTCTTCATTTTTAATTACCCTAAATTCAATTTCATCTTCAGAGCTGCTGTACTTTTCTCCAAAGCTGGGAACTAATTTCTTTTTTGTTCCTAGACTGTCATTGATCATTTGATAAAAATCAACCGCTGGAGCAGTCCCCTTTGGTTGAAAAACCTCTCCATGTGATTTAACAGAAGAGATCTCCCAATAACCTTTCAAATGCTTGAGATCATCTTTTGAAACACTTGTACAAGAGGTCCATAAAATGGTGGTTAAAAGAAGAAGAAAAGATGTTTTGCGCATAGTACTAAGGTATAAAATCTATGATAGCTCAAAAAGAGCATAAGACAATTGTGTTGTTTCTAATGCTGCCAAAGTACGATCTTGATGGGTGTCTGAGAGGAATAATTGCCCAAAATGATCCCGCTCTACTAATTGCATGATTAAGGCCACACGATCTTGATCTAGTTTATCAAAAACATCATCTAAAAGGACAATAGGCGGGACTTTTGCTTTTTCTTTAATAAAATCAAACTGGGCTAGTTTTAAGGCGATTAGAAATGATTTTTGTTGTCCTTGACTACCAAATTTTTTAATCGGTTGTCCATGAATTAAAAAGTCTAAGTCTTCTTTATGTGGGCCAGCAGTGGTGAATTGTGCCATGCGGTCTTTTGCTAAGCTGTTTTGAAGTACAGTAGCAAAATCCTGCTGGTGTAAATCACTGCTGTGTTGAATATCGATCTCCTCTAAGCTTTTGCTAATACTTTTGTAATGATTCTTTACAATAGGAATAAAGGTGGCTAAAAAGCTTTTCCTCTTTTTATAAATATTTGTGCCTAATTGTGTGAGTTGCTCGTCGTAAATTGACAAGGTGTCTTGATCAAAAGTTTGATTAGCGACAAAGTATTTTAGTAAGGCATTGCGTTGTGCAAGCGCTTTGTTGTATTGTAAAAGGTCTTTGAGGTAGGCTTTATCTGTTTGTCCCATCACCCCGTCAATAAATTTTCTACGGGTGCTGCTTCCCTCGATGATAAGGTCGCGGTCTGCAGGAGAAATAATCACTAAGGGGAGTAAACCAATATGGTCTGCTAAGCGATCATAAACTTTCCCATTGCGCTTCATGGTTTTTTTATTTCCCTTTTTTAAACTGCATACAATCTTCTCTTCTTTTTCCTCTCTTTCAAAAACGCCTTCAAGCAAAAAGAATTCTTTATCGAATTGAATGTTTTGAACGGCAGAAGGGTTGAAATATCCTTTCCCAAAACACAAATGATAGATGGCGTCTAAAACATTTGATTTTCCTACTCCATTTTTGCCAATGAAGCAGTTAATACGCGCATCAAATTGGTAAGATGCTGCAGTGATGTTTTTATAGTTTGTTAACGAGAGAGTGGATAATTTCATCGCTGCTAATATAAGAAACACAAAGGTCCTTTTACGATTGGAATAAAAAGTTTATTTTTGGGCTCTTAAATACAAAGAAACCATGGCAACATACAAAAAACGCGGCGCAAAAAAATCAATAGCGAAGCCACAAGTCGAAGAACAACAGTTAGAAAGTACAACAGCAGAGGTATTTGAAACCCTGGATGCTAATGCTTCTAAGACAGAAGAATTTGTTGCAAACAATCAAAATACAATCCTAGGTCTAATCGGAGCAATTACAGTGGTTGTTCTAGGTTACTTAGCCTATGACGCATATGTGCTTACGCCAAAGAATGAAACGGCTGTTTCTGAATTAAATCAAGCACAGTACTATTTCAACCTTGCAGTAAACGGGGAAGAAAGCGCTGTCTTATACGAGAGAGCGATTAATGGAGGTGACGGAAAATATGGTTTCTTAGATATCATAGAAAATTACAGTGGTACTCCTGCAGCTGGTCTTGCACAATACAGTACAGGTATGGCTTACCTTAATACAAAACAATATGAGAAGGCCATTAGCTATCTCGAGGACTTTAGCTCAGACGATGTTTTATTGTCTGCATTAGCAAATGGGGCTTTAGGAGATGCACACGCTCAGTTAGGGGACAATCAAAAAGCCCTTAAGTACTACAAAGCAGCGGTAAACGCAAGCGATAATGGTTTTACTACTCCTAAGTACTTATTCAAAGCAGGTCTAGTAGGTGCGAATATGAATCAAAACAGCGAAGCTTTAGGATTTTTTAAGCGTATTCAAGACGAATTTTCTACTTCTCCAGAAGCAGCGCAAATCGAAATTCAAATTGGTCGTTTAGAAAATCAATAATTCATGGCAACTGCCCTAAGTAATTTATCTGATTTTAATCCCGCTGAGGTTCCTTCTGGAAAAAACCATAAGGTAGCCATTGTTGTGGCCCAGTGGAATAGTCAGATTACTGAGGGCTTGTTTCTAGGGGCTAAAGAAGCGTTGATTGCTTGTGGGATGGACGAAGAAAACATCCTTCGTTCAAATGTCCCTGGGAGTTTTGAGTTAGTCTTTGGGGCAAAAAAAGCTTTGACAAAAGCTGTTGATGCAGTGATTGTCATTGGGAGTGTTATTCAAGGTGAAACAAAGCATTTCGATTTTGTATGTCAAGGGGTTACGCAAGGGATTGTTTCCCTTAATTTAAGCTCTGACCGTCCCGTTATTTTTTGTGTTTTAACAGATAACACCCTTCAACAAGCCATTGACCGCAGTGGCGGTAAACATGGGAATAAGGGGGTAGAAGCAGCAGTAACCGCTTTAAAAATGATCGCTCTAGCTGCGCAGTAGGTTTTTTTCCTTCTTTTTTCAAAACCCTTTTTGGGAAAAAATGTACTTTAGAGAAAAGAATTCGTATGTTAAAATCAAATCTTTTTAAATTAAATCGCAACCGCAGGTATAATTATACCCCACGCTATTATCAAGGAAAGGAAATTGAGAATCCTTATGATTTTGATTCTACCTTCAATAAATACAGGGATACCTATAATGCGAATGATTTTGGCAAGAAATGGCAAGAAGCTCGTCAAGCGAGTCGAAACAGGAATAATCGTTCTTTTTCTCCTACACTTTTGATTATTATTTGCGTGTTGGTGTTGATTTTCTTGTTTATCATCGACTTTGATTTATCTATATTTCGTTACTAGTTCATGGAAGATATCATTGCTTTACTTCCGGATCATGTTGCTAATCAAATTGCCGCCGGAGAAGTAGTACAGCGCCCTGCATCTGTTGTAAAAGAATTACTGGAAAATGCCATTGATGCAAAAGCATCTAGAATCCAGCTTATCGTGAATGAAGCAGGAAAACAATTAATTCAAGTGGTCGATGATGGTTTAGGAATGAGTGCGACAGACGCTCGATTGGCTTTTGAACGCCATGCCACTTCAAAAATAAAACAGTCAGACGATTTATTTGCTTTGCATACTAAGGGCTTTCGCGGAGAAGCACTTGCTTCAATCGCAGCGGTTGCGCAAGTAGAAATGCATACCAAGAGAGCAGTTGATGAACTCGCTACCAAAATCAAAATTGCCGGTGGAGAAATCAAAGAGCAAGAATTGCAAGTCGCTCCTGTGGGCACGTCAATGTCGGTCAGTAATCTTTTTTTTAATGTGCCAGCTCGACGCAATTTTCTCAAGTCAAACACCGTCGAATTAAGACATATTATCGATGAATTTCACCGGGTGGCCATTGCACATCCAGAACTTAGTTTCTCTATGATCCACGGGGGATCAGAACTTTTTGATCTTCCTGCGGGAAAGTTAAAGCAACGTTTGATACATGTTTTTGGCAATAAAATAGAAGATAAACTGGTCCCAGTAGAAGAAAGTACTTCAGTTTCTGCAATCAATGGTTTTGTTTTAAAACCAGAAGCCGCAAAAAGAAGTAGAGGAATGCAGTTTTTCTTTGTCAATCGAAGATTTGTCAAAAGTAGTTTTCTACATCATGCTATTTGCACCGCCTATGAAGGCCTATTAAACGATGGCAGTTATCCGGGTTACTTCCTCTTTTTTGATCTAGCTCCAGAAACAATTGACATTAATATTCACCCAACTAAAACCGAGGTTAAATTTGAAAACGAGCAAAGTTTATTTGCTATTCTTCGCTCTGCAGTTAAGCACAGTTTAGGAATGTTTCAAGTTGCTCCAACCTTAGATTTTGATCGAGATCCTAATCTTGATGTTCCCTATCAGCAAGTTGATCAATCTCCTAAATCGCCAAAGATAGAAGTGGATCGCAGTTTTAATCCCTTTAGCGATCAAGCTCCTCAGTCTTTTTCTTCAAAATTAAGCTCTCAATGGGAATCCCTCTATCAAGAGGTGGGAAGTACAGAATCTACCCCGATGAGTTTGTTGTCAAACGAAGAGGTAGAGCAAAGCATGGGAGAACAAAAGATATTTCAATTGATGAATCGATATGTGGTTAGTTCTACAGGAGCTGCGCTATTATTGATTGATCAGCAAAGAGCCCATGAACGAATTTTATACGAGTTTTTCTTAGCAAATGTAACCCATGCAAATTCTGCGAGTCAGCAATTGCTGTTCCCGTTAGAAATTCCATTAACAGCACTTCAAGTAGGTTTGTTCGAAGCTTATCAAAGTCTGTTAATCGCCGTGGGCTTCCATTTAGGAGAACAGAAAAAAGGGAGTGTTGAGGTTTTAGGGATCCCTAGTGTATGTTCAGAAAATATGGCGGTTAAGGTTTTTGAGGATCTGTTTGCGGCTATAGAAAACGATCAACCTCAAGATACCTTTACTCAAACAGATGTAGTGGTAAAATCCCTAGTAAAAACACTTTCCATAAAAAGGGGGAAAGTATTAAAGATAGAAGAGCAACAAAGATTAGTCAATGATTTATTTGCTTGTAAAGAAGCACAGCTCTCCCCGTTTAATCGACAGATTTTTGTTTCTTTGACAAAAGAAGAATTAGAAAAAAAGTTTAGTTAATGAGGGGGATAACAGATACCGTAAAACACTTGTTGATCATCAACGGGATTTTCTTTTTTGCTGCAAATATATTAGAGGATTTTTTTATTGAACAAATGGCCCTTCATTTTTATCTCAATCCCACTTTTCAACTATGGCAACCCATTACCCATATGTTTATGCATGGAAATGTCTCTCATATTTTTTTCAATATGTTTGGCCTGTGGATGTTTGGTTCACCTCTTGAACAACTCTGGGGGAAGAAAAAATTCTTGTTCTATTATTTCTCTGCAGGGCTGGGAGCAGCAATTATACAAATGCTGGCTTATGCCTATCAATTTCATTCAGTTACAGCAGTGTTGAATGAAGCTGGGTTTACAACTCAAGAAATCATCAATTCTATCGCGGTAGATAGGATAGGCGAGGGCTGGTTAGACTATGTCACTCGAGAAGAAGTTATCGGGGCCTATGGAGGTTATTTTGCTTCTATGGTAGGGGCATCTGGTGCCCTATATGGGATCTTAGTCGCTTTTGCCTTTATGTTTCCTAACGTTCCTTTATTTTTGATTTTTGTTCCTATCCCGATTAAGGCTAAATATTTTGTTCCTCTTCTTATTGTAGGAGATTTATTCTTTGGGTTTTCTTCTTATTCGATCGGGCCGATTGCCCACTTTGCCCATGTAGGTGGCGCAATAACCGGATTTTTGATGATGTATTATTGGAAAAAAAATCAGTTTAATCAAAATCGTTGGAATTAATTATGAGTCGACTCACCACACTTCGCCAGCGATTTAGTCAATTCAATATTGCAGAGAAATTGATCTTGATCAATGTAATCTGTTTTGTTGTGCCTTTTTTCTTGCGCTCTATTTTATTTTTATTCGGTATACCCCAACAAAGTTTTCTGTCCTTATTTGAGCTTTCTTCTTCGATCGAGACCTTTATCTATCAACCGTGGAGTTTGTTCACCTATGGTTTTTTACACGATAGTATAGGGCATATTTTTTGGAATATGTTGCTATTGTATTACGCATCTCAATTCTTTCTAAATTTGTTTTCTTCCCAGCGTTTTATCAATGTTTACTTTATGGGAATTCTTCTAGGAGGTTTAGTTTTTATGCTAAGTTATGCTGTGTTTCCGGTATTTAAAGATCAATCTCCGCAAATGGTTGGCGCCTCTGCAGGTGTGATGGCTGTACTTATTTTTAGTTGTACCTATATGCCTACTCAGGAGGTGCGTCTTCTATTCTTCAATGTCAAATTAATGTATGTTGGGATCGCTTTAGTTGTGATAGATGTTTTACAAATCCCTACTGGAAATGCTGGCGGTCACTTAGCCCATATTGGTGGTGCTGCACTAGGATATTTTTATGCACAGCAATTACAAAAAGGCAAGGATATAGGAAGTGGTTTTGAACGCTTGTGGAAATGGTTCATTAATTTGTTTAAGGCAAAGCCAAAAATGACGACGGTCCACAAAACTACCGTTCGTCGCAATAAAAAACCCGCTACAACTAATCAAGAGAAGATAGACCGTATCCTTGACAAAATCAGTGCTTCTGGCTATGATAGTTTATCAAAAGAAGAAAAAGACTATCTCTTTAAGGCAGGTAAAAAATAACCCCCAATCAATTTTTCTATGAAGCTGAATATTTTTGAAAATTTATTGCTCACCTTCAATGTATTGGGGTTAATTTTTCAATTGATGTTGATGGGAAGTATTCCGTCATTCTTTAATTTTTCCATTTTAAACCTATTTGTTCCTATTGTTGTTTTGGTTAACCTTTTACTATTTTGTTATTGGGTGATTAAAATCAAATGGCCTTTTTTATTATTTATGGGCGCTTTTTTAATTGGATATGGAGAGTGGAATTTACTGTATCAATTTCCTAAAAACAGCATAAGAAAAAGTAGTTCTACGATCTCTGTTATGAGTTATAACGTTCGTTTATTCAATAAATACAACTGGATAAAAGGAGTCGATGTTTCTCAAGAAATGTGTAAAATGATTCAAGATAAAAATCCAGATGTTATCTGTTTTCAAGAGTATTCAAAGACGGGAACACCTCGCTTAGACGCCTATGAGTATCGTTATATTCAACCCAATAGGTCAATGGGTAAATCCCCTTTAGCGATTTATTCAAAATTCCCTATCCTTGATCAAGGCTATATCGATTTTGAAGGGTCTACGAACAGCGGTGCATTTGTTGATTTATCTTTTCGTCAAAAGCGTTTTAGGGTCTATAATTTACATTTAGAGTCCTTTAGAATCAATGAAGAAGATAGTTTGTTCACCAATCCTAATTCTACCGCTTTACAAATAAAATTTGATGAGGTTTTTAAAAAGCAATTAAGTCAAATTGAGCAATTCGATGCGGTTGAGTCGATTAGTGACCTACCTTCGATATTATGTACAGACCTCAATAATACACAGTTTTCAAAAACCTATAAAGCCTTGTCAAAAGGAAGAAAAGATGCTTTTGCGCTTTCTGGTAAAGGTTTAGGAGAAACCTTTTATTTCTCCTCTTTTCCCTTGAGAATCGATTTTATCTTTGTAGACGAAGATTTCAAAGTCAATTCTTTTGAGGTAATCCAAAAGTCCTTCTCTGATCATTATCCCATTATCACAGCCTTAGGTTGGGATTAATCTAGTTTTTCTAGATAGTCAAGACTTTGCGGACCTTCATTAAAGATTAAATCCAAGATGCTTAAATAGGGGATAAAACCATGTTTATTTGCAAATACTTGTTGATAGATGGGGAATGCTATTTCAGGTGATTTTTTAGCATTAATACAACTTTCTTCTATTTTAGAAAGTGGATGATATGTTTGTTGAAAGCTCAAAGAGATGTCAATCTCTAGGAGTGACATGATACAGTTGATAAGGCCTAGATTATATTCCATTAGATAGGCTGGTCTTTTAAAAAAGCTTTCTCTTAATTCATCTTCATAAAACTCAAAAAAGGGGGAGGATCGGTAAGCAGTACTGATGGATTTCCAATGCTGTTTTTGCCAGTTTTCTTCCCATAAAATCTTTACTACCTTATCTTTTTGATGCGCTTGCCCTTTTTTATGTTGGATAGGGATGGTTAGATTGAGTTTTCCATTCGCCCCATAAATACTGCATCGATTGCGATAGGTTTGTTTTTGATAGTTTGATTCTAGGGTAAAAGTTACCTCTTTGGCTTTAATCAAAGCCTTAAAGTACTGGATAGAGGGAAAATATGCAGGGACAAATTGCATTATGCCGATTGCGCTTTTTTTCTTCTCAATATAAAGGCAACAATTTGCCATATCAAGATAAAACCAAATACAAATGGGCCAAAGGCAAATGCTTTTCCTTCTCCTTTTACGGTGGTCATCACACGATCCCAGCGAATGCTCCAGTTTCGAATCCCATCATTGATGCCCTCGATACTAAACCAAATTAAAATGGGTTTTCCGACAATGTGATCTTCTGGTACAAATCCCCAGTAACGGCTGTCTTCTGATCGATGTCGATTATCTCCCATCATCCAGTAGTAATCTTGTTGGAAAGTATATTGTGTGCTTTCTTTTCCGTTGATGATGATTGTCCCCTCTTTTTTAGACAATTGATTGCCTTCATATTCTCGGATTATCTTCTTGTAGAGTGGTAGATTTTGCGCTGTTAAATCAACTGTTACCCCAGCTTTAGGCAAAACAATAGGACCAAAATTGTCTTCATTCCAATCATAGGGTAAACTGTTTGGGAAAAAGCTAGTGTTCGCTGTTTTTGCGTGATTTACTTGTCGTACAAGGCTATCAAAAATTCCACTTTCTCTTAGTTGATCGGCTTCAGCAATGGTCAATAATAAGTCTTTCTGCGGATCAAGTGGCTCGCTCATTGTCAAGCGCAACTTGTTGACGACCTCTACTGGGATCCCAGCAGCAGGACTAATCACCACAAAATTGTCACGATCATTAGAGTAAATCCCATGGATATAGGGCAGTATTGCATCGTATTTCTCTTGTGTGATGTTTTCAATACGGTATTTACGGTTAAAATCTTTAAAGCCTTGCTGGTATAATTTTCTTCCAGAAACTCCTTTTGCTTTATAGGCAGTATGCACATATTGTGTTTTAGCGCGTTCTGGTAGAATACTTCTTTTACCATTGATATACACAAAACCATCTACAATTGAGAGGGTGTCTCCAGGAATCCCCACACAGCGTTTGACATAGTTTGATTTTTTATCAACGGGTTTGCGCACGCCTTTTTCTTTGACAAAAAATTGACGTACTGTATCTGCAGGCCAACTAAATACGACAATTTCATTGCGTTCTACTTTTTGAAATCCTGGTAATCTAAAATAGGGGAGTTGTGGAAAATCTAAGTAGGATTTTGTTTTTACAAAAGGCAAGGTATCGTGTACCATGGGAAATGCTACAGCTGTCATGGGAGTTCGTGCACCATAGTGAAATTTGCTTACAAATAGAAAGTCGCCTATGAGGAGGGTTTTTTCTAACGATCCTGTAGGGATGATATAGGGTTGGATAAAGTAGTTGTGGACAAGCGTGGCAGCAGTTACAGCAAATAATAGTGCGCTGATCCATTCCCCAAACCAGGTTCGTGGTACTAGACTGCGATCTGCTTGATAGCTTGTCGCATTATTGTAATTAATGGTATAAGTATACAGCCCAAAAGTGAGTATCCCTAGAGCAGTATCTAAGTTGGAATTTTTCCCAAAACTGCGCAGGGTCTCTACCCACACAACGGGGAATATCATTAGATTGATGATGGGGATAAATAATAAGATTACCCACCATTTAGGACGTCTAATGATTTGCATTAGAACGATTCCGTTATAAACTGGTATAAGGGCCTCCCAGCTTTTTCTTCCCGCCTTTTGGTATAGTTTCCAACTCCCCCCAAAATGGATGAGCTGAATCGCTAGGAAAAAGATAAACCATTGTAATATTGTCATAATTCAAATTATAAATTTAATACATCGTTCATGGAAAAAATGCCTTCTTTCCCTTGAAGCCACTCTGCAGCAATTACTGCACCCAGAGCAAAGCCCTGCCTAGAATGCGCTTTGTGTTCTATGCTTATTTCGTCTATTGAAGAAGCATAAGTAATGGTGTGTATTCCGGGGACTTCTCCCTCTCTATAAGCAGTTATTTTGAGGTCCTTGGTGTCTGGGTCCATGGACCAGTTTTTGTAATGGTCGTTGTGAGCTGCGATGCCTTCGGCTAGTGTGATTGCAGTTCCACTAGGGGCGTCTAGTTTATGAACGTGATGTGTTTCTTCGAGATGGGCAGTATAATTCTTTTCCTGTCCTTTCATCAATTTAGCGGTAAGTTCATTTAATTTAAAAAATAAATTAACCCCTATACTGAAGTTTGAAGCATAGAGAAATCCACTTTCTTTTGCAGTGCAGTAATCGTGAACTTCTGATAGTTGATCTAGCCACCCAGTTGTTCCGCAAACTACAGGAACTTGGTGATCAAAAGCCATTTTTAAGTTCTCGACTGCTGCAGAGGGAATACTAAAATTGATCGCAACATTTGCTTGTGCTATTTCTCCTTCGATGCTGTCCTTATCGTGAATATATACAATCTCATGACCGCGGTCTTTTGCAATTTGTTCGATGGCTTTTCCCATTCTACCGTATCCCAGTAATGCAATCTTCATAGTTAAAACTTGATTTGAAAAGCAATCCCTACAGAGGGATCACTATAAATATTATCTTGATTAAAATAAGGTTTAAATGCTAAATCTTCGTCAACATTAAATTGTAATAAATGTGCCCCTACATTAGCATCTAAAACATTGAGTAGATATCCACCAACAAGCCACAGAAATGCTAAATCGCGATTGGTCTTATGGAATTCCATCCCTTCGATTAATTGACTGTTTAGCACGATTTTATTGGTAAACTCATCAGAGAAATCTCCACGTATTCTTTGTTTATAGGCCGTTCTGTAGCGATCATAGGCATCGCTTTGCGTTTTGTAAAAATATCCTGCAGTTGCTAAACCACCATAAATAAAAGGTAAGGTCCAGTAACGTCTGGTATGAATTTGTCCCAGTCCAGGAACTACCGCAGAATAGAAAGCTGCTTTTGAAGGAGTGAGATAATCTTTTTTAATGCGTTCTCTTCTGGGTAAGCTATCTAGGGCAGTGCGATCTTGACTATAGGTTTGAATAGAAAAAATCAATAAAAAGATAAGAAGAGCTTTATTCTTCACTTTTTAAACGTTTTTTCATTCGGCTAAATTCTTGTTGAGATTCAAAAGGAATATGAATTACTCCCTTCCCTTCTTTGTTAAAGTTTATTTTTACTTCTACCCCAAAGAACTGTTCGAAGTCTGCTCTCCCTTCTTCTACAAATGGCGGAGTGTGAACACTTTCTTGCGCTGTTGAAGGTTTTTTAAGATTCTTTACTAAGGCTTCTGTTTTGCGGACACTTAAATCCCCCTTAATCACTTTTTGATATAGATCAAGTTGATCATCTCGATCCTCGACATTGATTAGTGCACGCCCGTGCCCCATGGATAAAAAGCCATCTCGCATCCCTGTCTGTACAATAGGGTCTAGTTTGAGTAATCGCATATAATTTGCAATGGTCGATCTTTTTTTACCGACCCGCTGACTAAGCTGTTCTTGTGTCAGTGAAATTTCATCAATTAACCGTTGATAAGACAAACCGATTTCAATGGGGTCTAAATCTTGTCGTTGAATGTTTTCCACTAAAGCCATTTCAAGCGACTCCTGATCATTTGCAATTCTCACATAAGCAGGAACAGACGCTAATCCGATCATTTTTGCTGCGCGAAAACGACGCTCTCCAGAGACCAGTTGGAATTCATTGAAACCGATCTTTCGAACGGTAATAGGTTGAATGATTCCTAATTCTTGAATTGAGCCTGCTAGTTCTTTTAGGCTTTCTTCGTTAAATTGTGTTCGGGGTTGAAAAGGATTGACTTCTATTTGATCTATGGCTAGTTCAATTACATTTCCTACCACTTGATCTGCGTTTTTATCTTCGGCAGATTTGATATCATTATCTGGGTCTTGCAAGAGCGCAGAGAGACCTCTACCTAAAGCGGGTTTTTTACCTGACTTTGCCATGGGTTATTTGTTTTTCTTTAAAACTTCTTCTGCCAAACTTAAATAATTTTGAGCTCCTCTACTTGTGGCATCGTATTCAATAATATTTTCCCCGTAACTGGGTGCTTCGCTCAAACGGATATTTCTTTGGATAATGGTTTTGAAAACCATCTCTCCAAAATGTTTTTTCACCTCCTCTACCACTTGATTGGATAGGCGCAATCTTGCGTCATACATGGTCAACAATAGCCCTTCTATATCAAGATCAGGATTGTGTATTTTTTGAACACTTTTGATGGTGTTGAGTAATTTCCCTAAGCCTTCTAGTGCAAAATATTCACATTGTATTGGAATGATGATCGAATTTGCTGCGGTTAAAGCATTCAATGTGATTAACCCTAGAGAGGGGGCGCAGTCAATTAAAATGAAGTCGTATTGATCTATGATGGATTTTAATGCTTTTTTTAGCATAAACTCTCTCTGATTCTTATCAACCAACTCAATTTCAATTGCGACTAAATCGATATGGGAAGGAATGATGTCTAAATGGGGTACGCTTGTTTTGAAAATCGTTTGCTCTATCGCGGCTGTATGTTCTAATAACTCATAGGTCCCCAGTTTTTTATCATCTACAGAAATACCCAATCCAGAGGTTGCATTTGCTTGCGGATCTGCATCAATAAGAAGCACTTTTTTCTCTAATACAGCTAAAGCTGCAGCAAGATTGACAGAGGTTGTTGTTTTACCAACACCTCCTTTTTGATTCGCTATCGCAATGACTTTACCCATGGGAAAATTTTAGTTCCTAAAAATACAATTTATTCAAGCGGTATAAAAAGCATTTGTATTAGCTTTTTCAACAATTTAACGATTTTTTTAGTTTTAAAAAAGACTTAATCCTCTACAATAAAAATCGTTTCGTCTTTGCGTTTATGCCCATAGTTTTCTCGGGCATATTTTTCAAGGCTGTCGAGGTTTTTTAGTTGATCAATAGCTGCTTTGTCTTGTGTGATGGTTTCTTGAAGGTCTTTTTTCCTTTTTTCGAGTTGTTTGATCTCATCATTAAGCTCTTTGTGGGTCAACCAGGAATGACTGTCTAAAAACAACATCCAAATTAGAAACAGAGCGCCTATCAACACATAGGCAGTCTTATAGAGGTTTTCTTTTTTGAAAAAGGAACGGAATAGGCTTGATAGAGACATTCTATTTTTTGATTGAGGCAACCTTTTCTTCTGTAATTATCAGCTCGCTAGAATTCCCCCAACTGCGTAAGATATAATTCATGACATCGGCGATTTCTTCTTCGTCCAGTCCTTGATTAATCATGTTGCCGTTATAGGTAACTCCGTTTACTTTTATAGGCCCTTTTAGGCCAAATTTTATGGCGTGGATACTTTTATCAATATCCTTTAAATAATCAGATTTAGCTAAAGGCGGGAAAGCGTTTTTCACGCCTTCGCCTTTTGCCATATGGCATTGCAAGCAAAAGTCAGCATAGATTTCTTTTCCGTCTTCTATACTTTGTTCGAGGGGTTTTTGTTGATAAAAACTAAAACTTATTGTGCTTAAAGCAGTAACCAAAAAAGTAAATAGTAAACGCATTTGTTAAGATTTAGGTACGATTTTTAATATTCCTTTTCCTTCTACCCCTACGTAGAGATATCCGTCAGGACCTAATTCGACATTGCGCACCCGACCGATAGAGTCTAATACTTTTTCGCGTTTTACCACTTTATTCTTTTCAATCTCGAGACGTTCAAGGTATTCAAATCGCAAAGAGCCCACAAATAAGTCCCCTTTCCAGTCTGGATAAACCTCTGAAGTTGAAAACGCCATTCCAGAAGGTGCAATAGAAGGGAGCCAATAATAGAGGGGTTGTTCTAATCCCTCTTTTTTAGTAATGTCTGTGATGGGAGTTCCGCTATAGTTAATTCCATAAGTAATAACAGGCCAGCCATAGTTTTTCCCTGCTTCAATAATGTTGATTTCATCTCCGCCACGTGGACCGTGCTCATGGACCCATATTTTCCCAGTTTCTGGGTGGGTGATCATTCCTTGAGGGTTGCGATGCCCATAGCTGTAGATTGCTTTTTTGTTGTTGTCATTATCGACAAAAGGGTTGTCTGCTGGAATACTTCCATCGAGATTAAGGCGATATATTTTCCCGCCATCTCTGGTTAAATCTTGCGGATTGACTTCTCTGTTTCCACGGTCTCCAATCGAGAAATATAAGTGTCCTTGATCGTCAAATGAAATACGCGATCCCCAATGTTGCCCTTTTTTAGTGTTGTAATCCCCTTTGTACAAGAGTTTTGTATTGATGAGTTTATTGTTTTCTAGTTGGGTGCTATAAAGGGCAGTATGTCCGCCTTTTTCTTCCCCCAGGGGTGAACTTGTAGTGAAATAGATAATGCCTGTCTCGCTGTAATTTGGCGCGATAGCGACATCTAATAAACCTCCCTGACCTCTTACATAAACAGGAGGAAGCCCTTCGACTTCTTTTTTAACGCCGTCAACTACATGATAGAGGATGCCTGCCTTTTCTGTTACTAGAAATTCGTTGTCATTTAAAAACGTTAATCCCCATGGAATGTCAATGCTATCTGCAACGACTTCATAGCTGTAGTCAACCGTGCTAGGGGTTTGAATTTTTGGTCCGTTTTCTTGTGCGTCGCAACTAAAGGCGAAAGCTGCAAAGCTGCAAAGTAAAAAGTGAAATTTTCTTTTCATAAGTAGATGCTTAAAGTATAAAAGTACAAAAGCGAAGTTTATTTGCTATGGGTTTTTTAATAAAGAATGTTTTGCGCTTTATGCACCTTCTTATCGGATTGAAAATCAAATATTTATTTGGCAATAAAAAAAGGATGAAGTGATTCATCCTTGCTGTCTTTCGATAAGATAAAGTGGTTAAGAGGACAGGGGTTAAAATGTCCAAACAAAACCTGTTGTTTAGTCGGGATGACAGGATTTGAACCTGCGACCCCACGCACCCCATGCGTGTGC